>CAVBJB010000005.1:3280-24175 GCA_963595625.1 Lachnospiraceae bacterium
GCAACTTCTACAATGGAGTTCTCTCACTACGAACAAGCGCCTTCTAACATTCAAGAAGAAGTAATTAAAAAAGCTAAAGGTAACGCTTAATTATTTGAAAAATGAGTCAAAAAATTAGAATAAAATTAAAATCTTACGATCACATGTTAGTTGATAAGTCAGCTGAAAAAATCGTAAAAACTGTTAAGAGTACTGGTGCAGTTGTAACAGGTCCAATTCCGTTACCAACTCACAAAAAGATTTTTACTGTATTACGTTCTCCACACGTAAACAAAAAATCAAGAGAGCAGTTCGAGTTAAGTTCTTACAAAAGATTACTTGACATCTACTCTTCTTCATCAAAAACTATTGATGCTTTAATGAAATTAGAACTTCCTTCAGGAGTTGAAGTTGAAATTAAAGTTTGATAACATATTAAAATAGAAAATTTTAAGCATTATGTTTTGATATTCAAAACATAATGCTTATTTTTGTGCTCTCAAATTAGAAAAATAATAATTATTAATATTTAAGTTTATTTATGTCTGGGTTAATTGGAAGAAAAATCGGCATGACTAGCTTATTCGATGAAAATGGAAAAAACATTCCATGTACAGTAATCGAGGTTGGTCCATGTGTCGTTACCCAAGTCAGAACCAAAGAGGTTGACGGGTATACAGCGTTACAACTTGGTTTCGATGACAAAACAGAAAAGCATGCTACTAAAGCTGAATTAGGTCACTTTAAAAAAGCAGGTACTGTTGCTAAAAAGAAAGTCGTTGAATTCCAAGGTTTCGAAAATGAGTACAATTTAGGTGATGTTATCACTGCTGACTTATTTCAAGAAGGGGATTTTGTTGATGTAGCTGGAGTTTCTAAAGGTAAAGGATTCCAAGGGGTTGTTAAACGTCACGGATTTGGTGGTGTTGGTCAAGCAACTCACGGTCAACATAACCGTTTACGTGCACCAGGTTCTGTAGGTGCATCTTCTTACCCATCACGTGTATTCAAAGGAATGCGCATGGCAGGTAGAACAGGAGGAGAGAGAGTTACAGTTCAAAACCTTAGAGTTTTAAAAGTAGTAGCTGAGAA
The DNA here is from genome assembly GCA_963595625.1 of Lachnospiraceae bacterium. Lineage (GTDB taxonomy): Bacteria > Bacteroidota > Bacteroidia > Flavobacteriales > Flavobacteriaceae > Flavobacterium. The sequence goes on from CAVBJB010000005.1 coordinate 4,352, forward strand.
AAACCTTTTAGTTGTTAAAGGTGCTGTACCAGGACACAAAAACTCTTATGTAATCGTTCAGAAGTAATGGAAGTAAAAGTATTAGATATCAACGGAAAAGAAACTGGAAGAACAGTTCAACTTTCTGATTCAGTTTTCGCAATTGAGCCTAATAAGCATGCAATTTACCTTGATGTTAAACAATTTTTAGCAAATCAAAGACAAGGTACTCATAAAGCTAAAGAGCGTAATGAGATTTCTGGTTCTACTAGAAAAATTAAAAAGCAAAAAGGTACGGGTACTGCTCGTGCAGGATCTGTAAAAAACCCTTTATTTAGAGGTGGAGGTACAGTTTTTGGGCCACGTCCAAGAAGTTATTCTTTCAAATTAAATAAATCAGTTAAAAGATTAGCTCGTAAGTCAGCTTTTGCTTTAAAAGCACAAGAGTCTAACTTAGTAGTTTTAGAAGATTTCAATTTCGAAACTCCAAGCACTAAATCATTTATCAATGTTTTAAAAGCTTTAGGAATCGAGACTAAAAAATCTTTATTCGTATTAGGTGATTTAAATAACAATGTTTATTTATCTTCACGTAATTTAAAATCTTCTTCAGTAGTTACTGTTTCAGAATTAAATACTTATGCAGTATTAAACGCTTCTAAAGTTGTTTTAACTGAAAGTTCTGTAGAAGGAATTGTTGAAAACTTAAACAAATAGTAAGGAAATGAGCGTTATTATTAAACCTATCATTACTGAAAAAATCACTAAAGACGGTGAAGTTTTTAATCGTTTTGGTTTTATTGTAGACAAAAAAGCTAACAAAATTCAAATTAAAAACGCTGTTGAAGCTGCTTATGGTGTGAATGTTGTTAATGTTAATACAATGATCTACAGAGCTGATAGAACTGTTAAATACACTAAAAGTGGTTTAATATCAGGAAAGACTAATGCTTACAAAAAAGCGATAGTTCAAGTACAAGAAGGAGAAACAATTGATTTTTATACTAATATCTAATTAAAATGTCAGTTAGAAAATTAAAACCTATTACCCCAGGTCAGCGTTTTAGAGTTGTAAATAGCTTTGACACTATTACAACTGATAAGCCGGAGCGTTCATTATTAGCACCGAAAAAAAACTCTGGAGGTAGAAATAGTCAAGGAAAAATGACTATGCGCTATACAGGCGGTGGTCATAAACAACGTTACCGTGTAATTGATTTCAAAAGAGCTAAAGCAGGAGTTCCTGCAACAGTTAAAACAATCGAGTACGATCCAAATCGTTCAGCATTTATTTCTTTATTATCTTATGCTGACGGAGCAAAAACTTATGTTATTGCACAAAACGGTTTACAAGTTGGACAAACTGTAGTATCTGGTGTTGATGCATCACCAGAAATCGGAAATACTTTACCTTTATCAAAAATTCCTTTAGGTACTGTTATTTCTTGTATCGAATTACGTCCAGGTCAAGGAGCAGTTATTGCTCGTTCAGCTGGTACTTTCGCTCAATTAATGGCTCGTGATGGTAAATATGCTACTATCAAAATGCCATCAGGAGAGACAAGATTAATCTTATTAACTTGTTCTGCTACAATTGGAGCTGTTTCTAACTCTGACCACCAATTAGTGGTATCTGGTAAAGCAGGTAGATCTCGTTGGTTAGGTAGAAGACCAAGAACTAGACCAGTAGCTATGAACCCAGTTGATCACCCAATGGGAGGTGGTGAAGGACGCTCTTCAGGAGGTCACCCACGCTCTAGAAAAGGTTTACCAGCTAAAGGTTATAGAACTCGTTCTAAAGTTAATCCGAGTAACAAGTATATCGTAGAACGTAGAAAGAAATAATAAGTAAGACATGGCACGTTCATTAAAAAAAGGACCTTTCGTTCACTTTAAATTAGAGAAAAAGGTTTTAGAAAACGCAGAAAAAGGTGGTAGCGCTGTAGTAAAGACTTGGTCTAGAGCTTCAATGATTACACCAGATTTCGTTGGACAAACTATCGCAGTACACAATGGTCGTCAATTCGTACCTGTATACGTTACTGAGAATATGGTAGGTCATAAATTAGGAGAATTTTCACCAACACGTTCATTCCGTGGACACGCAGGTGCTAAAAATAAAGGTAAAAAATAATAAGAAGCTATGGGAGTTCGTAAAAGAGAAAGAGCCGAGCAGATTAAAGAAGCTAAAAAGCAAGTTGCTTTTGCTAAGCTAAATAACTGCCCTACTTCACCTAGAAAAATGCGCTTAGTTGCAGATATCGTTAGAGGTCAAAAAGTAGAAAATGCTCTTAACATATTAAAATTTAGTACAAAAGAAGCTTCTCGTAACTTAGAGAAATTATTATTATCAGCTATCGCTAACTGGCAAGCAAAAAATGCTGATGCTAACATCGAAGAAGCAGGCTTAATTGTAAAAGAGATCAAAGTGGATGGTGGATCAATGTTAAAAAGATTACGCCCAGCACCACAAGGTCGTGCACATAGAATTAGAAAACGCTCTAACCACGTTACAATCGTATTAGGAGAAAATAATAAAACACAAAGCAATTCATAAGCAGTATGGGACAAAAAACTAATCCAATCGGAAATCGCCTTGGAATTATCAGAGGATGGGATTCTAACTGGTATGGTGGAAATGATTATGGTGATAAGTTAGCTGAAGACCACAAAATCAGAAAATATATCCATGCTCGTTTATCTAAAGCTAGTGTTTCTAAAGTAATTATCGAAAGAACTTTAAAACTTGTAACCGTTACTATCACTACTGCTAGACCTGGTATCATTATCGGAAAAGGTGGTCAAGAGGTAGACAAGTTAAAAGAAGAATTAAAGAAAATTACAGACAAAGAGGTTCAAATTAACATCTTTGAAATTAAGAGACCAGAGATTGATGCTTACTTAGTTGCAACTGGTATAGCTCGTCAAATCGAAAATCGTATCTCTTACCGTCGTGCAATCAAAATGGCTATTGCTTCTGCAATGCGTATGAATGCTGAAGGTATTAAAGTACAAATTTCAGGTCGTTTGAATGGTGCTGAAATGGCTCGTTCAGAAAATTTCAAAGAAGGACGTATTCCTCTATCTACTTTCAGAGCAGACATCGATTACTCTTTAGCTGAAGCTCATACTGCATATGGTAGAATGGGTATTAAAGTGTGGATCATGAAAGGTGAAGTTTATGGTAAAAGAGAACTTTCTCCGTTAGCTGGTATGGATAAGCAAAAAGCTTCTAAACCATCAGGTTCTTCTAACCAAGGAAAAGGTAAACCTCAAGCTCGTAATAAAAGAAAGTAATTTAAAACTAAAGAACAATGTTACAGCCTAAAAGAACAAAATACCGTAAGGTACAGAAAGGTAAAATGAAAGGGGTGTCTCAAAGAGGACACGAGCTTTCAAATGGAATGTTTGGTATCAAATCTTTAGATTACTCATTCATTACTTCACGTCAAATCGAGGCTGCTCGTATCGCTGCAACTCGTTTCATGAAGAGAGAAGGACAGTTATGGATTAAAATCTTCCCAGATAAACCAATTACTAAAAAACCTCTAGAGGTACGTATGGGTAAAGGTAAAGGTGCAGTTGAATATTGGGCTGCTGTAGTTAAACCGGGAAGAATCATGTTTGAAGTTGGTGGTGTACCATTAGACGTTGCACAAGAGGCTTTACGTCTTGCCGCTCAAAAACTTCCTGTTAAAACTAAGTTTATCGTTGCTAGAGATTTCGAAGCATAATAAAAAGACATTATGAAACAATCTGAAATAAAAAATCTATCTGCAGCTGAGTTACAAGAAAAACTTAGTGAGTTAAGAAAGACTTATACTGAACTTAAAAACGCTCATGCTATTTCTCCAATCACTAACCCATTACAAATTCGTACGGTTAGAAGATCAATTGCTAGAGTAGCTACTGAGTTAAGCAAAAAAGAGTTACAATAATTGTATTCTGCTGAAAGATGGAAAAAAGAAATTTAAGAAAAGAAAGAATTGGTGTTGTTACTTCAAACAAAATGGAGAAATCTATTGTTGTTGCTGAGACAAAAAAAGTAAAACACCCTTTATATGGTAAGTTCGTGTTAAAAACTAAGAAATATGTTGCACACGACGAATTAAACGACTGTAACATTGGTGACACAGTTAGAATAATGGAAACTCGTCCATTATCTAAAAACAAATGTTGGAGATTAGTTGAAATCATTGAAAGAGCGAAATAATTATGGTACAACAGGAATCTAGATTAAAAGTAGCAGATAACACGGGAGCTAAAGAAGTTTTAACTATCCGTGTTTTAGGAGGAACTAAACGCCGTTATGCCTCTGTTGGAGACAAAATTGTTGTTGCTGTTAAAGACGCAACTCCTAACGGAAACGTTAAAAAAGGAGCTGTATCAACTGCAGTAGTAGTTCGTACTAAAAAAGAAGTTCGTCGCGCTGACGGATCATACATCAGATTTGATGATAACGCTTGTGTGTTATTAAATGCAGCTGGTGAGATGAGAGGTACTCGTGTATTCGGGCCTGTAGCAAGAGAACTTCGTGAAAAACAATTCATGAAAATTGTATCATTAGCACCAGAAGTGCTTTAATTCGTTCTAAAGATGATAAAGCTAAAAATAAAATCAGGAGATATTGTAAAAGTTATCGCTGGTGACCATAAAGGTTCTCAAGGTAAAGTTTTACGTGTACTTCGCGAGAAAAACAAAGCGATCGTTGAAGGAGTTAACATGGTTTCAAAACACACTAAACCAAGTGCTAAAAACCCTCAAGGTGGAATCGTTAAAACTGAAGCTCCAATCCAAATTTCAAACATCGCTCTTTTAGACCCACAAACAAACGCACCTACGAAAGTAACGTTTAAAGTGGAAGGTGATAAGAAAGTAAGAGTTTCTAAAAAATCTAATCAAGTATTATAGTTATGGCTTATATACCTAGACTAAAAGAAGAATATAAGAGCAGAGTAATTGCTGCTCTTACAGAAGAATTCGGTTACAAAAATGTAATGCAAGTTCCTAAACTTGAGAAAATTGTTGTAAGCCGTGGTGTTGGTGCAGCTGTGTCAGATAAGAAATTAGTTGACCATGCAGTTGAAGAATTAACAAAAATTACTGGTCAAAAAGCAGTAGCTACTATTTCTAAGAAAGACGTTGCTTCTTTCAAATTAAGAAAAGGTATGCCAATTGGTGCTAAAGTAACTTTACGTGGAGAAAGAATGTATGAATTCTTAGACCGTTTAGTAACTTCAGCTTTACCACGTGTACGTGATTTCAATGGTATTAAAGCTACAGGTTTTGACGGAAGAGGTAACTACAATTTAGGTGTACTTGAGCAAATCATTTTCCCAGAAATTGATATTGATAAAGTGAACAAAATTGCAGGTTTCGATATTACTTTTGTAACTTCTGCAAACACTGACAACGAAGCGAAAGCATTATTAGCACAATTAGGTTTACCTTTTAAAAAGAATTAAGACATGGCTAAAGAATCAATGAAAGCTCGTGAAGCTAAAAGAGAAGCTTTGGTAGCTAAATATGCAGCAAAACGTCAAGCTTTAAAAGAAGCTGGTGATTTTGAAGCATTACAAAAATTACCTAAAAACGCTTCTCCAGTACGTTTACACAACCGTTGTAAATTAACTGGTAGACCAAGAGGTTACATGCGTCAATTTGGTATTTCACGTGTTACTTTCCGTGAAATGGCTAATAACGGATTAATTCCAGGTGTTAAAAAAGCTAGCTGGTAATAATTAAAAGTATAATTGGTTAAAGGTTCGGGAAGGTAACTTCCCGAAAACCATAACCGCAATTCATATAATATGTATACAGATCCAATTGCAGATTTCTTAACAAGAATCAGAAATGCAGTGCGTGCTAACCACAAAGTGGTAGAGATTCCTGCATCAAACTTAAAGAAAGAAATCACTAAAATTTTATTCGATCAAGGATATATTTTAAGCTACAAATTTGATACTACTACTGTACAAGGTACTATCAAAATCGCTTTAAAATATGATAAAGACACGAAAGAGTCAGTTATCAGAGATATCCAAAGAATTAGTAAACCAGGTTTACGTAAATATGCTGGTGCTACTGAATTACCAAGAATCTTAAACGGTTTAGGTATTGCTATTGTTTCAACTTCTAAAGGTCTTATGACTGGTAAGCAAGCGAAACAATTAAACGTAGGTGGTGAAGTTATTTGTTACGTATACTAAAAAAAAGGCTTAACAATGTCAAGAATAGGTAAAAGTCCAATTGCAATTCCAGCTGGTGTAACTGTAGAGGTTAAGGATGCTGTTATTACAGTAAAAGGAAAATTAGGTGAACTTTCTCAAGAGTTTTCTGATGTAACTGTTAAAGTTGAAGACAATCAGGTTATTGTTGAGAGATCAAGTGATGATAAAAACGAAAGATCGAAACACGGTCTTTATAGAGCTTTAATCAACAACATGGTTGTTGGTGTTTCTGAAGGCTTTACTAAAGAATTAGAATTAGTAGGGGTAGGGTATAGAGCTTCAAATCAAGGTCAAAAATTGGATATTGCTTTAGGTTTCTCTCATAATATCATTATGGAGATTGTTCCTGAAGTTAAAGTAGAAACAGTTTCTGAGAAAGGTAAAAACCCAATCATTAAGTTAGCTTCTTACGATAAACAATTATTAGGTCAAGTAGCTGCAAAAATCCGAGGATTCCGTAAACCAGAGCCTTACAAAGGTAAAGGAGTTAAATTCGTAGGAGAAGAGTTAAGAAGAAAAGCAGGTAAATCAGCTTAAAAATTAAGTGTATGTCATTAACAAAATCTGAAAGAAAACAAAGAATTAAATTCAGAATTAAAAAAGTTGTTCGTGGTACTGCTGCGCAACCAAGACTTTCTGTTTTTAGATCTAATAAAGAAATCTATGCTCAAATCATAGATGATGTGAATGGTACTACTTTAGCTGCTGCCTCTTCAAGAGAAGCTGGTGTTGCTACAGGTACTAAAATTGAAACAGCTGCTGCAGTTGGTAAATTAATTGCAGAAAGAGCTTTACAAGCTGGTATCACTTCTATTTCTTTTGATAGAGGTGGAAACTTATACCACGGACGTGTTAAATCGTTAGCTGAAGGAGCTAGAGAAGCTGGACTAAAATTCTAAGAAGTTATGTATCATAATTATAAAAACGTAGAGTTAGTAAAACCTCAAGGTCTTGAATTAAAAGACCGTTTGGTAAGTGTTAATCGTGTTACTAAAGTTACAAAGGGTGGTAGAGCTTTTGGTTTTTCTGCTATTGTAGTTGTTGGTGATGAAAACGGAGTAGTTGGACACGGTTTAGGAAAATCTAAAGATGTTTCTGAAGCAATCGCAAAAGCGGTGGAAGATGCTAAGAAAAACTTAGTTAGAATTCCTTTAATCGGTAACACTGTTCCTCACGAACAAAAAGGAAAATTCAGTGGAGCTAGAGTTTTATTAATGCCTGCTTCATTAGGTACAGGGGTAATCGCTGGTGGAACTGTTCGTTCAGTTGTTGAGTCTTTAGGAGTACGTGACGTATTATCTAAATCTCAAGGTTCATCAAACCCTCACAACGTAGTGAAAGCTACTTTTGATGCGTTATTAAAAATGAGAAGTGCTCACACAGTTGCAAAACAACGTGGTATTTCTTTAGAAAAAGTGTTCAAAGGTTAATATTCAAGGAAATGGCAAAAATTTTAGTAAAACAAGTTAAAAGTCAAATCAAGTGTCCTGCAACGCAGAAAAGAACACTTGAGGCTCTAGGATTAAGAAGATTAGGGCAAGTTGTAGCACACGAAGATACTGCTACTATCCTTGGAATGGTAAATAAAGTTAAACACTTAGTTTCTGTAGAAGAAGCTAAATAACATTAATAGTTATGAATTTAAGTAACTTACAACCTGCTGAAGGGTCAACTCACAATCAAAATAAAAGAGTAGGTAGAGGAGAAGGTTCTGGTAAAGGTGGTACTGCTGCACGTGGTCACAAAGGAGCTAAATCTCGTTCAGGTTATTCTAAAAAGATTGGTTTTGAAGGAGGTCAAATGCCACTTCAAAGACGTGTACCTAAGTATGGGTTTAAAAATATCAACCGTGTTGAATATCAAGGTGTAAATTTATCTACATTACAACTTTTAGTTGATAATGGTGTGGTAACTGATACTATTGATTTTGATACTTTAGTTGAAAATCGTTTAGCTACAAAAAATGAGCTTGTGAAGATATTAGGTGGTGGAGAGTTAAAAGCTAAATTAAAAGTAACTGCTCACAAATTCACTGCATCTGCAAAAGCGGCAATCGAAGCTGCTGGTGGAGAAGCTGTGAGTTTATAAAACTTAATATTCCAAGATGAAGAAGTTCATAGAATCGTTAAAAAATATTTGGAAGATCGAAGAGTTAAAAAATAAAATTTTTCTAACTTTAGGTTTATTACTTGTGTATCGTTTTGGTACACAAGTTACACTTCCAGGTATAGATGCTACTAAATTGCAAAATTTATCTAGCCAAACTGACCAAGGTATTGGGTGGTTAATCAATGTATTTACTGGAGGTGCATTTTCGCAAGCTTCTGTTTTTGCATTAGGTATCATGCCTTATATCTCTGCATCTATTGTTGTTCAGTTAATGGGAATTGCGGTTCCTTATTTACAAAAACTTCAAAAAGATGGTGAAAGTGGACGTAAAAAGATTAATCAAATTACAAGATGGTTAACTATTGGTATTACCTTATTACAAGGGCCTGGTTACATCTACAATTTGTACAAACAGTTACCACCAGATGCTTTTATCTTAGGTTCTGATTCTTTTTCATTCTTATTTTCATCTGTAGTCATTTTGACAACAGGTACAGTTTTTGCAATGTGGTTAGGAGAAAAAATTACCGATAAAGGTATAGGTAATGGTATCTCTTTATTGATAATGGTTGGTATCCTTGCTCGATTACCACAATCATTTATTCAAGAGTTCACTTCAAGAGTTTCTGAAACTAATGGTGGATTATTGATGATAGTTGTAGAACTTATCATATGGTTGTTAGTAATTATGGCATGTATTTTACTAACTATGGCAGTTAGAAAAATACCAGTACAATACGCACGACGTTCTTTCGCAGGTGATTTTGAGCAAGACAGTGCTAATGGTAACCGTCAATGGATTCCATTAAAACTTAATGCTTCTGGTGTTATGCCGATTATCTTTGCTCAGGCAATTATGTTTATTCCTGCTGCTGTAGCTGGATTGTCTTCATCAGATACTGCTCAATCAATTACTACAACTTTCAAAAATATTTTTGGTTGGGAGTATAATTTAGTTTTTGCTTTATTAATCATTATTTTTACGTACTTTTACACCGCAATTACAGTACCGACAAATAAAATGGCCGACGACTTAAAGCGTAGCGGTGGTTTTATTCCAGGTATTAAACCAGGTGTAGAAACCAACGATTATCTTGATAAAGTGATGTCATTATTAACTTTCCCAGGATCTTTATTCTTAGTATTTTTAGCAGTTTTCCCTGCAATTGCAGTGAGTGTTTTAAATATTCAGCAAGGTTTTGGAATGTTTTTTGGTGGTACTTCTTTATTAATTATGGTTGGAGTTGTAATTGATACAATTCAACAAGTGAATTCATATTTGTTAAATCAACATTATGATGGCTTAATGAAGAGTGGTAAAAATCGTAAAGCGGTAGCTTAATATTTTTATGGCAAAACAATCAGCAATAGAACAGGACGGATCAATTATTGAAGCATTATCAAATGCTATGTTCCGTGTAGAATTAGAAAACGGACACGTTGTAATCGCGCACATTTCTGGTAAAATGCGTATGCACTATATCAAATTATTACCTGGAGATAAGGTAAAATTAGAAATGAGCCCTTATGACTTGTCTAAAGCAAGAATTACTTATAGATACTAAAGGCTATTTAAAATGAAAGTAAGAGCATCAGTAAAAAAGAGAAGTGCCGAGTGCATCATTGTACGTAGAAAAGGAAGATTATACGTTATTAATAAAAAGAATCCTAGATTTAAACAAAGACAAGGATAATTATGGCAAGAATAGCAGGGGTAGATATACCTAAAAACAAAAGAGGAGTTATTGCTTTAACTTATATCTTTGGGATCGGTTCAAGCAGAGCTAAACAAATTTTAGCTGACGCTAACGTAAACGAAGATAAAAAAGTTTCAGAATGGAACGATGATGAAATCAGCGCTATCCGTGAAGCAGTATCTCATATCAAAATCGAAGGAGAATTACGTTCAGAAATTTCTTTAAACATCAAACGTTTAATGGATATTGGATGTCAAAGAGGAATCCGCCACAGAGCTGGATTACCTTTAAGAGGTCAAAGAACGAAAAACAACTCTAGAACAAGAAAAGGTAAAAGAAAAACTGTTGCTAACAAGAAAAAAGCAACTAAATAATAAGTAGTAGTATGGCTAAGGCAAGTACAAAAAAACGTAAAGTTATCGTTGAATCAACAGGCGAGGCTCATATTAATGCGACTTTCAATAACATCATCATTTCTTTAACTAATAAAAAAGGTGAAGTTATCTCTTGGTCTTCTGCTGGTAAAATGGGCTTCAGAGGTTCTAAAAAGAACACTCCATATGCTGCTCAAATGGCTGCTGAAGATTGCTCTAAAGTTGCGTTAGAAGCTGGACTTAAAAAAGTAAAAGTTTACGTTAAAGGTCCAGGAAACGGTAGAGAGTCTGCTATCAGATCTATTCACAACGGAGGTATTGAAGTTACAGAAATCATTGACGTAACACCAATCCCACACAACGGATGTCGTCCTCCTAAAAGAAGAAGAGTTTAATTAATAGTATAATAATAAGGAAGGAGTACGATTATCGGAGGATGAGACCTGAATTCATAATCCCTTCCTTTTTTAAATTTTTATAAAATGGCAAGATATACTGGTCCAAAAACAAAAATTGCTCGTAAATTTGGTGAAGCAATCTTCGGAGAAGACAAATACTTCGAAAAAAGAAATTTCCCTCCAGGACAACATGGTTTAGCAAAAAGAAGAGGTAAAAAATCTGAGTACGCTATCCAGTTAATGGAAAAACAAAAAGCTAAATATACTTACGGTATTTTAGAGCGTCAATTCAGAAACTTATTCGAAAAAGCTTCTGCTTCTAGAGGTGTAACTGGTGAAGTTCTTTTACAACTTTGTGAATCAAGATTAGATAACGTTGTTTATCGTATGGGTATCGCACCAACTCGTCGTGCTGCTCGTCAAATTGTATCTCACAGACATATTACTGTAAATGGTGAATTAGTTAACATTCCTTCATACCAATTAAAAGCTGGTGATAAAGTTGCTGTTCGTGAAAAATCTAAATCTTTAGAGGCTATCGAACGTTCGTTATCTAATTCTAGTGCTGTTTATGAGTGGATTACTTGGAATACTGAAACTAAAGAAGGTACTTTTGTTAAAGCTCCTGCTAGAGTTCAAATCCCAGAAAACATTAAAGAACAGTTAATCGTAGAGTTGTACAACAAATAATAATTGACATTCAGTCGAAACAATTATGGCATTATTTAATTTTCAAAAGCCCGATAAAGTTATCATGATCGATTCAACTGATTTTGAAGGGAAATTCGAATTTCGTCCTTTAGAACCAGGTTATGGATTGACTGTTGGTAACGCATTAAGACGTGTTTTGCTTTCTTCATTAGAAGGATACGCTATCACTTCTGTTCGTATTGATGGAGTTCCTCATGAATTTTCTGCGATAACAGGGGTGGTTGAAGATGTTACAGAAATCATATTAAATTTAAAACAAGTTCGTTTTAAACGTAATGTTGAAGATGTAGATAACGAATCAGTAAGCATATCTTTCTCAGGAAAAGATCAATTAACAGCGGGTGACTTCCAAAAATTTATTTCTGGTTTTCAAGTTTTAAACCCTGAGTTAGTGATCTGTAACTTAGACCCATCTATCACTATCAATATGGAAATCACTATTGAAAAAGGTAGAGGTTATGTTCCTGCTGAAGAAAACAAGAAACAAAATGCACCAATAGGTACAATTTTTACAGATGCTATTTATACACCTGTAAAAAATGTGAAATATTCTATTGAAAATTTCCGTGTAGAGCAAAAGACTGATTATGAGAAGTTAATCTTCGAAATTAAAACAGATGGTTCTATTCACCCTAAAGATGCATTAACAGAAGCAGCTAAAACGTTGATTCATCACTTTATGTTGTTTTCTGACGAAAGAATTACACTTGAGGCTGATGAAATTGCTCAAACTGAATCTTATGATGAAGAATCATTACACATGCGCCAGTTATTAAAAACTAAGCTTGTGGACATGGATCTATCAGTTAGAGCTCTAAATTGTTTAAAAGCGGCTGAAGTTGAGACACTTGGCGATTTAGTATCATTTAATAAAAATGACTTAATGAAATTCCGTAACTTCGGTAAAAAGTCTTTAACAGAGTTAGACGAATTAGTTGCTGTTAAAGGATTAACTTTTGGAATGGACTTAAGTAAATATAAATTAGATAAAGAATAATACTTCATATTTTGCGCTCCATTCACTGGATTGATGCAAGATGAAGATAAAAAAGTGACGTCATGAGACACGGAAAAAAAGTTAATCACTTAGGAAGACAAGCTTCTCACAGAAAAGCTATGTTAGCTAATATGGCTTGTTCATTAATTGAGCACAAACGTATTAACACTACAGTTGCTAAAGCTAAAGCTTTAAAACAATTTATTGAGCCTTTAGTAACTAAATCAAAAGAAGATACTACTCACAATAGACGTACAGTTTTCGCTTATTTAAGAGATAAAGATGGCGTTACTGAATTATTCAGAGAAGTTGCTGCTAAAGTTGGTGACCGTCCAGGAGGATACACTCGTATCATCAAGTTAGGTAACCGTTTAGGAGATAACGCTGATATGGCTATGATTGAGTTCGTTGACTTCAACGAATTATACAACGGTGGTAAGAAAGAAGTTAAAAAAGCTTCTACTCGTCGTGGTAAATCTAAAAAAGCTGAAGCTGCTACTGAAGCACCTGCTACAGAAGCTCCTGCTACTGAAGAATAGTCTTTTATGCTATAAATTCATATATAAAAAGGATAGACATTTATTTGTCTATCCTTTTTTTTATCTTTTTTATTAACGCTTTTTTAAAGTTTTTTTCTTTAAATTTGCAAAATTTTCAACACGTCTTATATAATGAAATACAAACAACGCGAACAAGCTATACTTTTATTAAGTGATGGCACTGTATTTTACGGAAAATCTATCGGGATTAAAGGTAAAACTTTTGGAGAAGTATGTTTTAATACAGGTATGACGGGGTACCAAGAAATTTTCACTGATCCGTCTTACTACGGTCAAATTATGGTTGCTGCTACAGCACACATTGGAAATTATGGTATTCACCAAGACGAAGTTGACTCTGATGGAGTTAAGATTGCTGGTTTAGTTTGTAGAAACTTTAGTTTTGACTATTCTAGACCTGATGCTGAAGAGAGTCTTTTAGAGTATTTTTCTAAAATTAATTTAATTGCTATTTCTGACGTTGATACGCGTGCTTTAGTAAGCTACATCCGTGATAATGGTGCACAAAATGCCGTTATCTGTACTGATGGTACATCAATCGAAGATTTAAAACAAGAGTTAGCTAATATTCCAAACATGAAAGGTTTAGAGTTAGCGTCTGTAGTTTCAACTAAAGAACCTTATTTCTTTGGAAATGAAAATGCAACTTATAAAGTGGCAGCTCTTGATTTAGGTATTAAAACTAATATTTTACGTTGTTTAGAAGAGAGAGATTGTTACGTTAAAGTATTCCCTTACAATACACCATTTGAGGAGTTAGCTGCATTTAATCCTGACGGTTACTTTTTATCAAACGGGCCTGGGGATCCAGAACCATTAACTCAAGTACAAGCAACTGCTAAGCAAATGATCGACTCTAACATTCCAGTATTTGGAATTTGTTTAGGTCACCAAATTATTGGTTTAGCAAACGGTATTTCAACTTATAAAATGTTTAACGGTCACAGAGGGATTAACCACCCAATTATGAACGTAATTACAGGTAAAGGTGAAATTACGTCTCAAAACCACGGATTTGCTATTGTACGTGACGAGTTAGAAAAGAACGAAGCTTTTGAACTTACTCACGAACATTTAAATGACCAAACCGTTGCGGGTATGCGTATGAAGGATAAACAAGTATTCTCTGTACAATACCACCCAGAATCATCTCCTGGACCTCACGATTCAAGATATTTATTCGACCAGTTTGTGTCTTACATGAAAGATAATAAATAATAAAAATGCGCATGCAATTATTTGCTTGCGCATTTTTGTTTGTACATTATAATATTAAAATTAAATTTGCATTAACATTCTAACTAATAAAACAAGACTAACTATACAATGAGCATGATTATTAAAGTTCACGCGCGTCAAATACTTGACTCTCGTGGTAACCCAACAGTAGAGGTTGACGTATTAACAGAAAACGACGTTTTAGGACGTGCAGCTGTACCTTCAGGAGCTTCTACAGGAGAGCATGAAGCCGTAGAACTTAGAGATGGCGGTAGCGCTTTTATGGGTAAAGGTGTTTTAAACGCTGTAAACAATGTAAATACAATAATTGCTGAAAATATTATCGGTTTATCTGTTTTTGATCAAAACGCTATCGATAAAATCATGATCGAGTTAGACGGTACAGCTAACAAATCTAACCTTGGTGCAAATGCTATTTTAGGTGTTTCTTTAGCCGTTGCAAAAGCAGCAGCAAACGAGTTAGGTTTACCATTATACCGTTACGTTGGTGGAGTTTCTGCAAATACATTACCAGTTCCAATGATGAATATCATCAACGGAGGATCACACTCAGATGCGCCAATCGCTTTCCAAGAGTTCATGATTATGCCGGTAAAAGCTCAGAACTTTACACACGCTATGCAAATGGGAACAGAAATTTTCCATAACCTTAAAAAAGTATTACACGATCGTAACCTTTCTACAGCTGTAGGAGACGAGGGTGGATTTGCTCCAAACCTTGCAGGTGGAACAGAAGACGCGCTTAATTCTATTAAATTAGCGGTAGAAAAAGCAGGTTATGTATTTGGTGAAGATATTAAAATTGCTTTAGACTGTGCGGCATCAGAATTTTATGTAAACGGGAAATACGATTATACTAAATTTGAGGGTGAAACAGGTAAAATTCGTACATCTGAGGAACAAGCGGAATACTTAGCTCAACTTTGCGAACAATACCCAATTATTTCAATCGAGGACGGTATGTACGAGGACGATTGGTCAGGTTGGAAATTATTAACGGATAAAATTGGTAATAAAGTTCAATTGGTTGGGGACGATTTATTTGTAACTAATGTAGAACGTTTATCTCGTGGAATTGCTGAAAATACAGCAAACTCAATCCTTATTAAAGTAAACCAAATCGGTACGTTAACAGAAACTATTGCAGCTGTAAATATGGCACACAATGCAGGTTACACATCTGTTATGTCTCACCGTTCTGGGGAAACTGAGGATACAACTATTGCCGATTTAGCTGTTGCATTAAACTGCGGACAAATTAAAACAGGTTCTGCATCACGTTCAGACCGTATGGCAAAATACAACCAACTTTTACGTATTGAGGAAGAGCTTGATCAAGTAGCTTATTATCCGCAATTAAAAGCTTTTAAAGTTTTAAAATAACATACTTACATATATAAAAACAGCCTTAGATTTATTTCTTAGGCTGTTTTTTATTTTGTGCGTAACCCGCTTTTAATGGCGGGTCGGGCTATCCGCTATATCTTTTTATTTTGCACTCCACTTTGTTACGTTTAAACTAAAAAGGATGCCGCTACTATCCCTTACGCGTTTAATTTAAAATCAATTACAAGTAAAATAGTTACAATACAATGCTTTTAAAATTACATATAAAAATAGACCAATAACAATTAAGACACCTATAATGGCTTTACTGTATTGATAGTTCATATAATTTTCAAATAGGCTTTTTTTCTCTTTTTTCACTTTTATAGTTTTATATAGAATTTTAATTGTGTAATGTTAAAAAGCTTATGCATAGCCCCGATTGCAGCGGCATCCTTTTAGTTTTTGCTGAGGCTCCCGAAGCCTAAAACTAAAAGATACAGCGGAAAGCGGGATTGTAAATTACGTGTAATGGAAGTTTGTTGACGCTTCTAAAAAAAAATAAAAAAAGCTACTCCGTGTATTGAAGTAGCTTTTGTGTATTATTTATATTCTGATACGTAGTGTAATTTAACACTTGGGTATTTGCTTTGTGACATTTGAATTGAGAATTCTGAATCGGCAAGGAAAACTAAGGCTCCGTACTTGTCTTTAGCTAAGAATTTTTGCTTGATACGTTTAAACTCAGCAAACTCTTCGTTTTTAGGATCTGTAGCCTCTACCCAACACGCTTTGTAAGCTGGGAAGTTTTCGTACGTACATTTAGCACCATACTCGTGCTCTAAACGGTACTGGATAACCTCGTACTGTAGTGCTCCAACGGTTCCAATTACTTTACGACCGTTGTATTCTAGTGTAAATAACTGTGCTACACCCTCGTCCATTAACTGATCGATTCCTTTTTCTAATTGTTTAGATTTTAAAGGGTCGGCATTATTTACATAACGGAAATGCTCTGGAGAAAAGGCTGGAATTCCTTTAAATTGCATAATTTCACCCTCTGTTAGTGTATCTCCAATTTTAAAGTTTCCGGTATCGTGTAATCCCACAATATCTCCTGCATAAGAAATGTCAACAATTTCTTTTTTCTCAGCAAAGAAGGCGTTTGGCGAGGCAAATTTTAGGTTTTTACCTAAACGTACGTGTTGGTAGGGTTTGTTACGCTCAAAAGTTCCGGATACAATTTTTACGAACGCAATACGGTCGCGGTGTTTAGGGTCCATGTTGGCGTGGATTTTAAATACAAATCCTGAGAATTTTTTTTCATGAGAATCGACTAAACGTGTGTCTGATTCTTTAGCTCTTGGTGATGGAGCAATTTCGATAAAACAGTCTAAAAGTTCGCGAACTCCAAAGTTGTTTAATGCTGATCCAAAAAATACAGGTTGTAAGTCCCCATTTAAGTATGCCTCGCGGTCAAATTCTGGATATACTTCTTGTACTAATTCTAACTCTTCGCGTAATTTATTTGCTGGAGTTTCTCCAATTAATTCGTCTAACTCTGGTGATGATACATCGTCAATCGCTATTGTTTCTTCGATGTTTTTACGTGAGTCTCCGCTAAAAAGGTTTACGTTTTTTTCCCAAATGTTGTAAATCCCTTTAAAATCGTAGCCCATACCAATAGGGAAAGATAGTGGTGTAACTTTTAAACCAAGTTTAGTTTCTACCTCGTCTAATAAATCGAAAGCGTCTTTACCTTCACGGTCTAATTTGTTGATGAATACGATCATTGGGATGTTACGCATTCTACAAACTTCAACTAATTTTATAGTTTGTTCCTCAACCCCTTTAGCCACGTCAACCACCACAATTACAGAGTCTACTGCCGTAAGTGTACGGTAGGTATCCTCAGCAAAGTCCTTGTGACCAGGCGTATCTAAGATGTTGATTTTTTTATCTTTATAATTAAAAGCTAAGACAGATGTAGCAACAGAGATTCCCCTTTGGCGCTCAATCTCCATAAAGTCAGAAGTTGCCCCTTTTTTAATTTTGTTACTTTTTACAGCACCAGCCTCTTGGATAGCTCCACCAAATAAAAGTAATTTTTCTGTTAACGTAGTTTTACCCGCGTCAGGGTGAGCAATTACCCCAAAGGTTCTCCTGCGTTCTATTTCGTTTATATAGCTCATTTGTAATCAAAAAATTTTGTGCAAAAGTAGTTATAATTTAGGGAAATTTATAATCTATAATTGCGATTGCTTTTATTTATTAAAGTATTTCTTATTTTTGATAAGTTATTTCGTGTTATATTGCTATTTTTAACGCAAAGAAATAATTTAACTAATAAAAACTTTGACTAACTAATCTTAAAATATGAAATTTAATAGATTTATACTTGGGCTTTTGCTATCAAGTAGCTGTTACTTAAATGCTCAGCAAATTGAAAAAAAAGTATTATTTACTATAAACAACAAACCTTTTTATACTGATGAGTTTGTACGTGTTTATAATAAAAATTTAGATTTAGTGAAAGACGAGTCTCAAAAGGACTTGGTGAATTATTTAGATTTATTTGTTGGGTATAAGCTAAAGGTTGAAAAAGCTTTAAAGGAAGGATTAAACAATAACGTTACTTACCAAAACGAGCTGAAAACGCATAGAGACCAGCTTGCAAAGTCGTATTTAAACGACTCAGAAGTTACTCAAAAATTATTAGACGAGGCTTATGAACGATATAAATACGAGGTAAAGGCTTCTCACATCCTTCTTAGTTTAGAGGAAAATGCTTTACCTGCAGATACGCTTAAAGTTTATAATAAAGCCCTTGAAATAAGAAACAGAATCTTAAAAGGAGAGGATTTTGGAAAACTTGCTCAAGAATTTTCTATAGATCCTTCTGCTAAAGAAAATAAGGGTGATTTAGGTTATTTTTCTGTATTTAAAATGGTTTATCCTTTTGAAAGTGCAGCTTATAATACGCCAATAGGGTCCGTATCTATGCCAGTACGTACACAATTTGGATACCATTTAATCCAAGCGGTAGATAAAAGACCTAATAGAGGAGAGGTTACTGTTAAGCATATTATGATTGTGGATAAAGAAGGTAGTTTAGAAACTGCTGAAAAGAAAATTCATGATATCCATGCAAAAATTGTGGCTGGAGAAAGTTTTGAGGAGTTAGCTAAGGCACATTCTAATGATACATCCTCAGCTCAGCGTGGTGGATTAATGCCCTCATTTAGATCTGGTGATATTGCGGTTGAAGAATTTGAGAATGAAGCTTTTGGTTTAAAAAATATTGGAGATTACTCTAAACCTTTTAAAACCCGTATAGGTTGGCATATTGTAAAATTAGAAGGTAAAAAAGGAATAGAGCCATTTGATGATTTAAAATTTCAGTTTGAAGGTAGAATAGCAAGAGACAGTCGTTCGCAAAAAATACAAGTGGCAATGAGCGAAAAAGCTAAAGCTACTTATACCTATACAACGCACAAAGCTAATGTTGATGCTTTAATAAAAGCTATTGACGAAAAGAAATTTAATTACGCTTGGAGCTTAGAGGAAAAGAATCCTTTAAATAATAAACCCGTTCTTACAATAAATAAGGATAAAGTATTAAATGTTAAAGAATTTGTAAATTATCTAACATTACAATCTAAATATAGTTCAAATTTCAAACCAATTTCTAAATTTGTAACTACTACATTAGATAAATTTATTGATTCGCAAATAGTTGCTTACTACGACGAAAAGTTAGAAACTAGAAATAGTGAGTTTAAAAATATTGTAGATGAATATAAGGATGGGTTACTTATTTTTGAATTGTTAGAAAAAGATATTTGGACGGCTGCAAAATCAGATACTGTTGCTTTACAAAACTATTACACTAATAATTTAAACAAGTATATTTTACCTAAGAGATACGATGCTGAAATATTTTCGACTACGGATAAAAAGATAGCTAAAAAAATGGCTAAACTTGTAGCAAAAAATAAGGATGCAGAATCTATAAAATCTAGCTTAAATACAAACGCTAAAATACATGTTTTAACACGTAAAGATATTTTTGAGGTTAATGATCCGGCTTTACCACAACCCTTAGACGAATCTAAAAAAATCAGCAATATCATTCAGGATAAAGAGTATTTTTATGTAGTAAAAATAAACGAAGTTTTACCACAAACACAGTTGAGTTTTGAGG
>CAVBJB010000006.1:0-18830 GCA_963595625.1 Lachnospiraceae bacterium
GGTGGCTGAGGCTCTCGAAGCCATAAACTAAAAGATACAGCGGAAAGCGGGAGGTGGTATTAAGTGTAATGTGAAAAGTAAACGCTCCTAAACAAAAAAAATCGCCTTTTATACAAAGACGATTTTTATGGTTAAATCCCTAAGAATACAAAGGGTTTGGTGTTTACAAATAGTTTTGAAGTTTCGCCAGCGTAGGTTTCTTTTTTACTAACGCTTAGCATTTTTGTTTGGGATTTGTTACTGAAATCTACTTTTTTTAAATCGACCCAAAAGGTGTTTGGTGTCTCGGTAGATTCATAATAATAGACTAAGTTTTTTTGATCGGATACGGTTCTCCAACGGGTGGATGATATGTTTGGCTCAGATTCTGATGAAATGCCTAAGGGAACGGAGCAATTGCGAATAACACTGAAAACGCTGGCTACGGATTGTCTAACGTCTGAGGTTTGTGGTATTACGCCGATGTAATAGGAAGCACGTGCAAATCTGTCTGCTGCTCTATTGGTTCCAGGTAACATGATGGTTCCTGGGATTTCTGCCCAATATTTGGTAATGGCTAATTGCTCGTCAAACGTTGGGGAATTGGTCATTACGTTATAACTTTTGTTATGGTGTATGATGAGTTTGCCGTTTA
Organism: Lachnospiraceae bacterium; assembly: GCA_963595625.1. Taxonomy (GTDB): domain Bacteria; phylum Bacteroidota; class Bacteroidia; order Flavobacteriales; family Flavobacteriaceae; genus Flavobacterium. The sequence goes on from CAVBJB010000006.1 coordinate 635, forward strand.
TGTACTCAAAAATGGCGTTGTCTCCGGTTGCGTCTGAAAGCGATAGATGCAGCGTCGTGAATTTTTGGGTACCCGGTATGTAATCAGAAACAATTGCGAATTCTTCTTTTTTTAATTCGTTTACAGCTTCTTGAACTGTAGCATGATTGTCTAATACATACTGCGCCCAAGCTGCAATTGTAAGTCCTTTTTGGGATCCGTTGGGATTAAATTTTGGATATTGACTCTCTACTAACCATAGTACGTTTGCAACTAAACCTTTTTCGTTCATACCGTCTGTGGTGGCTAAATCCCACGCGCTGGTTATAACGCTACCGTATTTAGATTTCCATTGAATGGAGTTTTTACCCACGTTTCCGGATCTTTGCATGCCTCTTGGAAAAAGCCAAAGATTAGCGTCTATATCTGTTTTCCAGTCCATAGAGCGGGCTGTGATAACGGTGTTATTGGGTCCTTTGTAAACCACTCTCGTACATGCATTGGTATGCTGGCTAGGTATTAAAGTACTTGCTATTAAAACAACTAAGGATATATATATTTTTTTCATGCTGAGAATTTTAAATCTATATCTAGTTTTAACGGTGCAACTTGTGTTAATATTTTATTTTAAACTTGGACAAAAAAAAATCGCCTTTAAATAAAGACGATTTTAGAATATTACTTTTTAACGATTTTATAGGTTGTATTATTAATTTTAACCAAATAAACTCCTTGACTGTAACCACTAATATTTAAAGTATGTTGTGTGGTATTTAAATTGTTTTGTTGGTGTAAAAGTCTGCCGTTGGCATCAAAAACTTCTAGGTTTGTAATTGGTGTTTTATCTGATGAAACCTGAACTATTCCGGATGTTGGGTTTGGATAAACTGCAAAGCTAGATTCTGAAATTTTTGGAGCAGAAAGGTTTTCTGTAAAAACTACTGAATAATCTTCAACGTCTCCGGTGTTATAAAATATTTCGCCGTTTACATTACAATTTAAAGAATTTATGGGCCTTAAATCACCAATAATTCTTAATCTATAAGCTTGTCCTAAAGTAACGTTATTTGGTACTGTAAAGCTTATACTTGTAGGCAATAAATTATTATTTGGTGCTACTGTTGCTGTTCCTAAAAGTTCATTCTCATCAAAGAGTCCGTTTAAATTATAATCGATAAATGCCTTTATATTATAATTTTCAGAAGCGTATCTTGAAGTTGTGATTTTTAAATTAATTGTTGCAGGTCCGTTAGTTGATACCGTTGCTATTTTGCTACATGTAAAGTTTGAGTAACCGTTGTACCCGTTAGTGGTTGCGTTAGTTACGTTAGCTAACTGAAATTCTGAAATAGATGTTCCCCAGCCACCATAATTCATACTACGGATATTGGTACAGTAATTTACGTTTGGTAATGCAATAATTTTAATTACGTTAGTAAGTGTTTTAGTTGTTGTACCTGCAGGGTTTGTTACTGTTAATTTTATAGAGTAGTCTCCCCCTTCTGTAAAAGATATTGTAGGATTTGTAAGTGTAGAAGTTTGTACTACAGTACCATTTTTTATAATTTCCCAACGACTTGTATAACCTGTAAATGTACTATTTTCCTGAAATGTGTTAAGAAAACAGGTAGAGTTATTGGTTAATTTAATACTGTTGTTTGCACATAAATACATTTGTGTTTTAACTTCACCGTCGATTAAAAAATCGGCAGTTGGAGAGTTTGTCATATTAAAATACGGATTGATGTTTTTAGCTAAATATGGACGCAGTACATCAAAAGCTGTTTCCATACGCAGGGCTTGACCTGGTGTAAAACACTTCATGTAATTGGCAATGTTATAAGTCATTGCGTTTACTTTAAAACTCGAGTTGTTATCCTGAGTACATGCGTTAAATGCATTGGTTACATTATCGGGCATATGATCTTTAATATGTGCAGGAGTATCTGCTACACAATCTCCCACACCACTACCGCAACCGTTGTTCTCTAAAGGACAATCTTCGCCGTTAGAACCTTCGAAAGAGTGAAATAAATTCATGGCATGTCCCATTTCGTGAACAAAAACTCCTGAATTTAATACGTTAGCTCTCATTACTATACGATCATTAAAATGTGGACCACCTACCGGGAAGGTAGCGTAACCTGTAGCTCCTTGAATGGTATGTACTACATACACATTATACACTTGATTATCGTCCCAACGTGAGGCATTAGCTAAAACACTATAATCTATACCGGGTTGATTGGTGTACATACGTGTACCACTGGCTACATAGGTTGGATTATTACTGTAATTAAAACGGACAATCCCTTCTTGGCAGGTTCCGTTTGAGGTTCTGTTTGCTAATACAAAACGGATGTTTGTGTTGGTAGAATTTGAATCGTTATCAGCATTACTAAAGCGATCGTTAAGATGTTTGATAGCTTCATAAATCTGAGCATTAGATAAATTTGTTCCTGTTCCTAGTGATTCCCCGATATGGAAAATGTGAAAAGCTAAAGGTACAATACGCTCTACTTGATTTGTTTGTAGGTTACGATTGGCTGATTGAACTTTGTTTTGGTAAGAAATCTCGAAAGATTGATTGATTTGTTTTTCTTGGGGAGACAGAAGATCAAATCCACAAGATATGCGCTCTGTAAGGGGTGTTTGTTGCGCATAAAAACTTTGGCAAGCAAGTGCCAAAAGCGAAAGGGTTAGATTTTTCATAAATTAGGGCTAAATTGAACTCTAATTTACGTTAATTAATTTATTTTATTTAAACATAAAACCATTAATTTAATAATTGTTCATAATTTTTACTCTTTATAAATAAAAAAAGAGAAGTTTAATAAACTTCTCTTGACTATTTTTAACTTAACATGCTATGTGCCAATTGTATGGCGCATTTTTCTCCGTCTATAGCTGCAGATACAATTCCACCGGCATAACCTGCACCTTCTGCACAAGGATATAAACCTTTAATTTGTGGATGCTCTAAGGTATAATCTTCACGGGGAATACGTACAGGAGATGATGTTCTACTCTCTGGAGCGTGTAAAACAGCATCATTGGTAAAATATCCTTTCATGGATTTACCAAATTCAACAAATCCTTGACGTAGGGTTTCTGTAATAAACCCTGGAAAAACCTCTCCTAATTCAACCGAAGTTGTACCCGGTACGTATGATGTTTTTGGAATATCTTGAGAGATTTTTTTCTGTGAGAAATCAACCATACGTTGTGCAGGCACGCGTTGCGTTTGTCCCGCAACTTGGAAGGCTCTTTGTTCTATGGCTTTTTGAAACTCCATACCTGCTAAAGCTCCGTGTTTTGCAAATGGTTTAAAATCTTCTAATCTTAATTCTACTACGATACCTGAATTAGCAGTAGCTTGATCTCTTTTAGATGGAGACCAACCGTTAGTAACTACTTCTCCTGGAGCTGTAGCACAAGGCGCTACAATACCACCTGGACACATACAAAAGGAATACATTCCGCGACCGTTAACTTGTTTTACTATTGAATAGGGTGCTGGAGGTAAAAATTCTCCTCTGTAATCGCATGAATATTGAATACTATCTATTAAAGATTGAGGATGCTCAGCACGAACTCCTAATGCAAATGGTTTAGCCTCAATAAACACTTGTTTACGATCTAGTAATTCATAGATGTCACGAGCAGAATGTCCGGTAGCTAAAATAATTTTTTTGGCTGGTATAGTATCGCCTTTATGTGTAACTACCCCTTGTACCTCATTGGCTTTGATTATAAAATCAACCACACGAGTTTCAAATAAAACCAAACCACCACATTCTACAATTTTTTCGCGCATGGCTTGCATAATACCTGGTAATTTATTGGTACCTATATGCGGATGAGCTTCAACTAAAATTTCTTTAGATGCTCCAAAGCCTACTAAAATTTCTAGAACTCTATTTACATCTCCTCGTTTTTTAGAACGTGTGTATAATTTACCATCCGAGTAAGTTCCGGCTCCCCCCTCACCAAAGCAATAGTTAGAGTCTGGATCTACAATATGATCTATATTTATAGCTTTTAAATCTCTACGACGACCACGCACATCTTTACCACGCTCTACAACTATAGGTTTTATACCTAACTCTATTAATTGTAGCGCCGCAAAATATCCCGCTGGTCCTGCACCAACAACAATAGCCTCTGGTGCATGGGTAACATTTTTATAATTGGGTAATGCAATTTCTTGCTCTACAACTTCCTCATCTAAAAAGAAAACATTTACTTTTAAATTAATTTTAATAGCACGTTGACGCGCGTCTATAGAGCGTTTTACAATGGTGTAATGTTTAATTTCTGAAGGTTTTACCATCGTTAATTTTGCTAAAAAATCTTTTAGCATTGCTGGTGTTGCAGCAACCTCTGGCGAAACTTGTATTTGTAATTCTCTTGGCATTGGATTTTGTTGTTGTACCTATATTATTAGCCTACAAAATTACTATTTTTTATTTGTCTTTTAAAGGATAGAAGTTAAATAGTAAATCGTAGGATTTTTAAATGATTATATTTGCATTTAAATAGATATGTATGGGATACCTTTTTTTAGCTTTGGCTATTATTTTTGAAGTGATAGGTTCTAGCTTTATAAAAGCAAGTAATGGTTTTACTAAATGGTTACCAAGTACAATTGTTGTGGTAACTTATGTGGTTGCATTTTACTGTTTGTCTTTATCTTTAAAAACGCTCGCATTAAGTATAGCCTATGCTATTTGGGCCGGTGTTGGTATTGTACTTACTGTACTGGTTTCTGTTTTTATATTTAAACAACCTATAGATTTACCTGCTCTTGTAGGGATTTTATTTATTATAATTGGTGTGCTAATTATTAACTATTTTTCTAGAGTTGCACACGGATAATTGAGTTAAAACATATGAGTAAAAAATTAAAATTGATTTGGGATTTTAAAGGTCCTGATGCTGAAAAAATTGCTCAGCATCATGTAATTCATTTAAATGACTATATTGATATTGAAAAATATCCTTTAAAACAAACAGGGATTGAATCAATTAATGAAGTACATTTTATAGCTTTTATGATTGTTACACAGGAAACAATGATTGAAATTAGAGATGCCTTAAAACCTCATAGAGGCGAATGGTATGAAGCATAAAAAAAGAGTAACTAGGTGCACTAGTTACTCTTTTTTTTAGTTAGCTACATCGGATATAAATTGAATTCGCATTAAACGTAATTCTTCTGTATCATAGTCGCCATCAAATTCTTCTAAAGCTAAAGATATTTTATCAGATTCAGATTCCATAAAGTAATCGTGAATTTCTTCTTGTTGATCCTCGTCTAAAATATCGTCAACCCAGTATTTTATATTTAATTTTGTTCCTGAATAAACAATTTGTTCTAATTCTTTTAATAAAGCATCCATATCTAGTCCTTTAGCTTTAGCAATATCTGTTAAGGCTAATTTTCTGTCAATAGATTGGATGATGTATAGTTTAAGTGCTGAGTTAGCTCCTGTTGATTTAACAATTAAATCGTCTGGACGGATAATTTCGTTTTCTTCAACATAATTAGATATTAAAGTAACAAACTCCTTACCGTATTTTTTAGCTTTACCCTCACCTACTCCGTGCATGTTGGAAAGTTCGTCTATTGTAATTGGATATTTAAGAGCCATATCGTCTATAGACGGTTCTTGAAATACCACGAATGGAGGAACTCCTAATTTTTTAGCTACTTTTTTACGTAAATCAATAAGCATGGCACGTAAAGTTTCATCCGTAACAGCTGTTGATTTAGCTTGGGTTACAATAGCTTCGTCATCTGATTCAGAATAGTCGTGATCCTCAGTCATCATAAATGATCTTGGATTCTCGATAAACTCTTCCCCTAGTTTTGAAAGTCTGATAACTCCGTAAGTTTCAATATCTTTTAATAAAAAACCTTCCACTAAAACTTGACGTAAAAGAGCCATCCAATAGCGCTCATCTTTATCTGCTCCTGATCCAAAAAACGATTGAGCATCTGCTTTATGCGCTTTAATTAAAGCATTTATTTTACCAATTAAAGTAAAGACAACTTCTTTGGCTTTATAAACTTGTTTGGTATCTCTGATGGTTGTAAGAATTTTTACTACATCATCTTTTGCTTCAACTTTAGATTTTGGATTTTTAACGTTATCGTCCATGTCAAAACCTTCTCCATTATCTTCGTCAAATTCTTCCCCAAAATAATGAAGTAAAAATTTACGACGAGACATAGAAGTTTCCGCATAAGCTACCACTTCTTGTAATAAGGCATAGCCAATTTCTTGCTCAGCTACAGGCTTACCGGCCATAAATTTCTCTAACTTTTCTACATCTTTGTATGAGTAAAAAGCTAAACAATGCCCTTCTCCACCGTCTCTACCGGCTCTACCTGTTTCTTGGTAATAACTTTCTAGGGATTTTGGAATGTCATGATGGATTACAAAACGAACGTCTGGTTTATCGATTCCCATACCAAAGGCAATTGTTGCAACAACAACGTCCACATCTTCCATTAAAAACATGTCTTGATGTTTGGCACGTGTTTTTGCATCTAATCCTGCATGATATGCAACCGCAGAAATTCCGTTTACTTGTAAAACTTGCGTAATTTCTTCTACCTTTTTACGCGACAAACAATATATAACCCCAGATTTACCTTTGTTTTGTTTGATAAAACGGATAATATCTGATTCTACATTTTTAGTTTTAGGACGTACTTCATAAAATAAATTTGGACGGTTAAAAGATGCTTTAAAAGCATTAGCATCTGTCATGTCTAAATTTTTAAGAATATCTTCCTGTACTTTAGGTGTAGCAGTGGCTGTAAGTCCTATAATAGGAATATCAGATCCTAATTGTTTAATAATTTGGCGAAGGTTTCGATATTCAGGTCTAAAATCATGACCCCATTCAGAGATACAATGTGCCTCGTCAATAGCCACGAATGAAATATTGATTTCTCTTAAAAACTGTACGTACTCCTCTTTAGTAAGCGACTCAGGAGCCACATACAAAAGTTTTGTTAAACCAGACTGTATATCTTTTTTAACTTGTGTAACTTCGGTTTTGGTTAAAGAAGAATTTAAAACGTGGGCAACACCGATCTCAGAAGATAAACTTCTGATGGCGTCCACTTGGTTTTTCATTAAAGCGATAAGAGGAGAAACTACTATAGCCGTACCCTCTAAAACAAGAGCAGGTAATTGGTAACATAATGATTTACCACCACCTGTGGGCATGATTACAAAAGTATTATTTCCTGAAATAATACTTTTAACAACACCTTCTTGTAACCCTTTAAATTGGTTAAAACCAAAATATTTTTTTAACTCCTTATATATATCAATTTCCAACGGCTTCATTATAAATAAATAGGGGATTTTTACGTAAATTTGCAAAATTAAAGGTACGAAAATCTTTTGAAATTACAAACCTTAAAACTTAAGAGAACATTTTGAATTCAAATATTAACATACTAGAATCTGCAAAGTCCACACTTTTACACCAAAGCGCGTCTATTGCAAATTTAATTAACTATCTAACAGAGGATTTCACTAAAGCAGTAGAAGCTATTTATAACACGAAAGGTCGTTTAGTAGTTACCGGAATTGGTAAAAGTGCCTTAATTGGTAGTAAAATAGTAGCAACTTTAAACTCAACAGGAACGCCATCTTTATTTTTACATGCGGCAGAAGCGATGCATGGTGACTTAGGAATAGTACAACCAGGTGATGTTATAATTTGTATATCGAACTCTGGAAACAGCCCAGAGATTAAAGTTTTAGCCCCTTTATTAAAACGTTACGGCAATACCTTAATAGGTATGACTGCTAATAAAACTTCTTTTCTTGCCAAATCTTCAGACTTGATACTTCATTCTTACGTAAAAGAGGAAGCTTGTCCTAACAATTTAGCTCCTATGGATAGTACCACTGCTCAATTGGTTTTAGGAGATGCTCTTGCAGTTTGTTTGATGCAGCTACGCGATTTTAAAGCAGACGACTTTGCTCTATATCACCCAGGAGGAGCTTTAGGTAAAAAATTACTTTTACGCGTAGAGAATATGTTGGATACTCAAAAAAAGCCAACGGTTGCACCAACTACTACCATAAAAGATGTAATTGTTGAGATTAGTGAAAAACGCTTAGGGGTTACTGCAGTAGTTGAAAACTCAGAATTAGTTGGCATTATTACGGATGGAGATATTAGACGTATGCTGACTAAGCACGATAATTTAAATGGATTAATTGCTGCAGATATTATGAGCAGAAATCCTAAAACTGTTACAATGCGTAGTATGGTTATAGATGCTTTTCATATCATGGAAGATCATTCAATTACACAATTGCTAGTAGTTGACGAACAAAACAAGTACCAAGGAATTATTCATATTCACGATATATTAAAAGAAGGAATCGTATAAATGGCAACAGAAAAAACTTTTAAAGAAATGTCTTTTCTTGACCATCTTGAGGAACTAAGATGGTTGTTAATTAAATCTACAATCGCAATCATAATTGGAGGAATTGTAGCTTATAATTTTAGTGACTTTATTTTTGACACTGTAATTTTTGGACCCAAAAAGGGAGACTTTGTTACCTATCGCTTTTTCTGTGATTTAGCTAAAACTTATGATTTAGATCAGAGTTTTTGTATGAAGGATTTACCTTTTGAGTTACAAAACCGTACAATGGAAGGTCAGTTTGCTATGTTGATTTGGACCTCTATTACCTGCGGGTTTATTATAGCAGTTCCTTATATATTATATCTTTTATGGGGATTTGTAGCACCAGCTTTATATGACAAAGAAAAGGCAAACGCAAAAACTTTTATAGCCGTATCTTCTTTGTTATTTTTTATGGGTGTTGCTTTTGGATATTTTGTTTTAACGCCCATGTCAATAAACTTTTTGGCTAATATGTCCATAAGTAAAGAGGTAGTAAATACCATCGATATTGACTCATATATTAGTTTAGTAAAATCAACCTCTCTTGCTACAGGATTGGTTTTTGAGATGCCTATCGTTATTTATTTCTTATCTAAATTCGGGATTGTATCTCCTACTATGCTACGTGATTATAGACGTTACGCCATAGTTATTATCCTATTTATTGCGGCAATTGTTACTCCACCAGATGTTATCAGTCAGATATTAGTATCAATACCGTTAATAATATTATATGAAATTTCAATTTTCATAGCTAAATTTGTATACAAGAAACAAGAATAACCATGAGTGATTTAGTAAAAGAATTCAACGATTACCGTTCTAAAATGAACGATAAATTGTTAAGCGACGATAATAAAGTAATAAAACGTATCTTTAACCTAGATACCAACGCCTATATGGAAGGGGCTTTAGACGTAAAAACTAAAGAACTTTTAGGATTAGTTGCCTCAGCGGTATTACGTTGTGACGATTGTATAAAATACCATTTAGAAACGGCGTATAAAAACAACGTAAGTAAAACAGAAATGATGGAAGCGATGAGTATAGCAACTTTAGTTGGAGGTACCATTGTAATCCCACATTTACGAAGAGCTTATGAATTTTGGGAAGCATTAGAAACGCAAGACCAAACAAACTAATATTTGATTTTAAAACTATATGAAGCTAAGAGCAGATAATTTAATAAAAACCTATAAAGGAAGATCTGTAGTTAAGGGAATTTCTGTCGAGGTTAATCAAGGAGAAATTGTAGGTTTATTAGGTCCTAATGGAGCAGGTAAAACTACTTCTTTTTATATGATTGTAGGATTGGTAAAACCCAATAGTGGAAACATATATTTAGACGACTTAAACATTACGGATTATGCCATGTACAAACGTGCCCAACACGGGATTGGTTATTTGGCTCAAGAGGCTTCAGTGTTTAGAAAATTAAGTATTGAAGATAATATTATGAGTGTATTACAACTTACTAATTTATCTAAGAAAGAACAGGAAGCTAAGATGGAATCGTTGATAGATGAATTCTCTTTACAACACATTCGTACCAACCGTGGGGATTTATTATCAGGAGGCGAAAGACGTAGAACTGAGATTGCACGTTGTTTGGCCACAGATCCTAAGTTTATCCTATTAGACGAACCTTTTGCAGGGGTTGACCCAGTGGCTGTAGAGGATATTCAGCGTATTGTTGCTAAGCTTAAAAACAAAAACATTGGTATTTTAATTACCGACCACAACGTTCAAGAAACTCTTGCTATTACAGACAAAACGTATTTGATGTTTGAAGGAGGAATTCTTAAAGCGGGAATACCCGAAGATTTAGCAAGCGACGAAATGGTTCGTAAAGTATACTTAGGTCAAAACTTTGAGTTACGTAGAACTAAAATTAATTTTGACGAGTAAGAATATAACAAAACCGGGATTCAAAATATTTTTGAATCCCGGTTTTTTATTTTTTAGTAAACGATACTAAATCTTCATAACTTCCCTGAAACATATTAACATCTACAGGGGTTTTAATGCCGTTAACATATCCTTTTTCTGTAAACTGCCACATCATCCATTCTGGCTTTATCTTTTCTACAAAAAAATTATAATTTGCAATCCATAAAGGATAATCTCCAAAATAATGGATCAAATGTTTTTCATGAAATTTTTGCCCGGAATATAAAATAGGTTTCATTTTATAATGATTTTCGACCAAGGCCATCCATATCTTAATATTCTTAAACAATTGCTCGTGCGAAATTACTTTAGGATCTACTTCTATATCTAAAATAGGAGGCAAATCTCCCGATTTTAAATTTACATTCTGTACAAAGTTATTGGCTTGATCCACCGGATCCTCATCGGGGCGGTAATAGTGATAAGCCCCTCTAATAAATTTATTTTTTCGGGTCTGCTTCCAGTTTTCATCAAAAGCAGCATCTACTTTATTTGTACCCGCCGTAGCTCTTACAATTACAAACTGTATGGCTTGCATATCCTCAATACATACAATTTCCTCCCAATTAATAGAACCTTGATACTGAGAAACGTCTATCCCGTAGATAAACTCTTTGTTTTTATCTATTAATTCAATATTCCGAATGTTGAATCTCGAAATGGTTCTGTTGGATGGTTTACACCCCATCTCAGCATTAGAATCTATGGATATTCCAGAACAAAAAATAGAAAATTTAGTACAGGTATATAACTTAATACCGTGCCTGTAATGATAACCAAAACTAAAAACAAGTAAAGCTACAAACGCAAGGATAGCGTAAATAAGCCCACTATTGTCTTTTTTTTTAGCTCTAGTTTTTCTGGGCTTAGTCGTTCTTTTTTTGGCCATATTATGCTTTTACTGCTTTAGGTTTTACAAGTACTGATAGTAAAACGTAAAGTAAAATGATAATAGGAATTGCTAAGTATTGTAAAAAAAGTAATAAAAGAACAGAAATCACTAAAAATGAAATCTGTAATTTATATTTCTGAAACGTAAAGTTTTTAATTTTTAAAGAGAATAAAGGTAATTCAGCATTTAATAAATACGAACTGATTAAAGTAATAATTAATAAAACGTATGGATTACTTAAAAAATCAGAAACTCCCTCAAAGGTACTGTTATAAATAATCATAGGTATACTTAAAATAAGTAACGCATTTGCAGGTGTTGGTAAACCAATGAACGAGTCTGTTTGGCGTGTGTCAATATTAAATTTAGCCAATCTGTATGCAGAGGCAAGTGTAATAATAAACCCGATATAAGGAACCGCTCCCATAAACCACGTTTCAGGAGTTAAGTTATAGATGGGCTGATTTTCTTGAATGTCCGCAAACATTTTATACATTACAACTCCAGGAACTAGCCCCGCGGTAATTAAATCAGCTAAAGAATCTAACTGTAGACCTAAATCACCAGAAACATTAAATTTTCTAGCAAAAAAACCGTCCCAAAAATCAAAGAAAATCCCTAAACATACTAAAGAAAAAGCTTCGTTGTAATTGCCGTTAAAAGCATGCACAAGAGCAAGTAAACCTGCAGAAAGGTTTAAAAACGTAATAAAATTAGGAATGTGTTTTTTAATTGACATAAGTATTAATTTAAAGAGCAAATGTAGGAATAACAATTATAAATTTGAGTTTATAATTTAAGATTTTTATAGCATATTTGTATAAACGTATTTATTTTGAAAAAATTCCTTTTACTAAGTGTTTTACTTGCATACACTACAAGTTTTAGTCAAACTGTAAAAAAATACTCTAATGAATTTATGAGTATTGGGGTAGATGCACGTTCCATGGGAATGAGCAATGCCGTAACGGCTCATACCAATGATGTAACTTCAGGATATTGGAATCCTGCGGGACTATTAGCGCTAGAGGATAGTGCGCTCGCTTTGATGCACGCCAGTTATTTTGCAAACATAGCACAATACGACTATGCAGCTTTTGCTATGCCGATTGATGATGATAGTGCCTTTGGAATTTCTTTGATACGTTTTGGAGTAGACGATATTTTAAATACTACCCAATTAATCGATGCACAAGGGAATATTGATTATAATCGAATCTCTCTATTCTCTGCTGCAGATTACGGTGTAACCTTTTCGTACGCTCGCAATGCAAAGCTCGATGGTTTTACGTATGGAGTAAACGCAAAAGTATTACGCCGTATCATTGGTGATTTTGCTACTTCATGGGGTGTAGGTTTTGATATTGGTGCACAATTTAAATCTAAAAACGATTGGATGTTTGGCTTTATGTTACGTGATATTACCACAACTTATAATGTTTGGGCAATTAATGAAGAAGCGTATAATACCATAAAAGATGCTGTACCCGGAGAAAATCAAGAATTACCAGAAACTACTGAAATTACCATGCCTAAGGCTTATTTAGGATTAGCTAAAAAATTTGAATATCGTTACGATTATAGCTTTTTAGTTAGTGCTAATATCAACATGCAATTTGCACAAACCAACGATATCATTTCTACTAAATCTGTCAGTATAGATCCTGCTATAGGATTTGAAATAGGGTATACAGATTTGGTGTTTTTACGAGGAGGATTGGGAAATTTTCAGAATATAAAAACAATAGACAACTCGGAAAAATTAAGTTTTCAGCCTAACTTTGGAGTCGGATTTAAATATAAAGGGATTGCGGTTGATTATGCCTTAACGGATATAGGAAACCAATCGGCAGCTTTGTATTCCAACATATTTTCATTACGTGTTGATTTAGGAATTTTTAGATAATCATTTATGTATCTCTTTACAAAAAAACTGCTCTTATGTTTATGGGTTTGCTTTATCGTTAATTGTAGTTGGGCTCAAGTGCCTCAGTTAACAGATCAAGCCAAAGTAAGTATACTTACCTGTGGAACTTCAACGGAATTGCATTCGTTATTTGGTCATACCGGAATCCGCATTCAGGATCCGCAAATAGGCGTTGACTTGGTTTACAATTATGGTGCTTTTGATTTTGGCGTACCTAATTTTTATGGAAAATTTATAAAGGGTGATTTGCTTTACTTTATAGGTTTAGATGATTTTGCAAGTTTTTTATTTAATTATCAAGCCGACGGAAGAAGCGTTTGGGAGCAGGTATTAAATCTATCTCAAAGTCAAAAACAAAACCTTTTTAAAGATTTAGCGGAAACTTATGGAAGTGAAAAAGCTTTATATACCTACAAGTTTATAGATAAAAATTGTACCACCTTAGCAGCTGATTTAATTACTAAACATACCGGTATAAGGCTGGATCCTCAATTAGTAGAAAGTGCAAACCAAAGCAACCGTAACTTGTTAAATACGTATTTGCAAAACACCTATTTCCCTGCTTTTGGTATAAATTTAGCCTTTGGTGATAAAACAGATCAAACGATAGATCATGTATTTTTACCTAAGCAATTGTTAGAGGTATTAGAGAAAACTACTTTACAAGACCAACCGTTAGCGCAGCCAACGGTACAATTGTATGAAGCACCAGAAGTTAAAGTAAACCAATTACCTGTGGTATTAGCTCTTGTAGGTTTCTTTTTAATTGTTGGGTTATTATGTATGTACAGAAAAGTTGCTGTATTGTTTTATATATTTTTAGGATTGTTTGGTTTAGTCCTTTTTGGATTGCAATTTTACTCGGACCACTCCGAAGTTCATTTAAATTATAACCTTTTAGCCATAAATCCTCTTTATTTTATAGCAGCTTACTATACGTTAATACAAGCTGATAAAAAATTAAAACGTGTGCTACAACTTTTGTTGCTTTGTACTACTTTGTATACCCTAGTTGTAATTCTACAAGGCTATCTATATTTTGTATTTCCAATTTTACTTGGAGTATTTATAGCTTTGCTAATCACGTATAAATTACACCTTAAAAAATCTTCATAAAAAAACGGGGAGCTTTATAAAGCTTCCCGTTTTTTTATTGTCCTCTAAAAAATAAAACCGTACTAACCGTTTTAATCATTATGTTTAAATCCAGTGATAAACTTCTGTTTTTAATATAATATAAATCGTATTGTAGTTTAATTAAACTATCCTCTAAAGATACCCCATAGGAATATTTTACTTGTGCCCAACCGGTAAGTCCGGGTTTAATGACATGTCTTGTTTTATAAAAAGGCATTACCTCTGCTATTTGTTCCACAAAGACTGGCCGCTCGGGTCTTGGACCAATTACGGACATTTCTCCTTTTAAAACGTTAATAAATTGAGGTACCTCGTCGAGTCTGGTTTTGCGTATAAATTTACCGAAAGGCGTTACACGAGCATCATTTTTTTGGGCAAATTGTGCTCCATTTTTTTCCGCATCAGTAACCATAGATCGTAATTTATAAACCAAAAACGGAATACCGTATTGGCCTACACGTTCTTGTTTGTAAAACAGAGGTCCTTTATTGGCTACCGCGTTTATAATAAGAATAAGGGGCAATAAAAGCCCTAAAACGGTTAATCCAACTAAGGCAAAAGCAATATCAAATAAACGTACGGCTATTAAATATAATTTGTTGTTGTTGCTTCTAGAAAACGGAAAGTAATTGTAAAAATCTTTTTCCGCATATAAAATTGGTAATCTGTAAGTAGAAGACTCGTAAACTTGTGAAAACTCTCGAACCACAATGCCGTGTTCTAAGGATTTTAAAAGAACATTTAGCAGGTCCACCGCTACGGTTTGTTTGTTTTTCTGAGCCATTACAATCTCAGAGACGTTGTGTTTTCTAATAAAATTTGAAGCATCTGCTACCGTAACTTCTTCTATTGCAATCTTTGTTTTATCTTGAGTATTTGTATTGATAAATCCGGTTACTTTATAGTGTGGATTTGCAATTTGCAACTCCTTTGCCAATTTTTCGACCTGAATATCATTGCCAATAAATAAAACATTTTTTTGAAATCTAATACTTGCAAAATACGTTAAGTATAACAACCTCCATGCACCTAAAGCCCCTAAAATACTTATAAAAAAAGAAATAATTTGCAAACGATTGCTAGGCAGTATTGGCGTGATTATAGGTGTGATTAAGTAAAAGCCAGAAATACACACAGAGGCAATAATGGTACTCTTTAAAATTTGCATTTGGTTTGATGCATGTTGTAGATTGTACATATCAAACAACGTAGCAAAAAACATGATATAAAAAATAAGTGTAAAAGTAGAAATAGGGCTTTTAAATATAGCTGTAAAGTATTCAACATCTAAAATAAAGCCAATGGCGTAAAGTAGGGAAACAATACTAAGCACATCCACTATACGTAAAAGTATTTTGCGCTCAGAAATTTCAAAATGTATGTTATCTTTCTTCATTTTATCCTTCTATAGAAGTTTTTATTAATTCGAAATTATTTCTCCCCTAGTAAATTTCGTGTAATAATTCTATGTATTAAATAAATCCTTCCACTTGTTTTTAATTTGATTCCAGTCCCAAGAAAGTGCTTTCTCACGAGCGTTCTCAGCAATTTTAACAAGAGAATTATTATTTTGAAACGCCTGAACTATAACTTCAGTCATTTCTAATTTATTGTTAGGTGATGTTAAAAAACCATCTTTTTTATCAGTAATTAAAAAAGCTAGTCCCCCCACATTTGTAGATACTACAGGTAATCCTAAAGCCATAGCTTCCATAACACTAACGGGCGTATTATCAAAATTTGTAGTATTTAAAAATACATTGTATTGTTTAGCTAAACCAATCCACTCTTTTTTTGATAACTTACCTGTAAAGGTAACGTCTAATTTTTTTTGAAGTGCTAAAACTCTAGTATCCTCTAAAGAACCGTCTTTGTCTGGTCCCACCATGCACAAAGTGGCATTGGGAAATTGTTTTTGAACTTCTTCTAACACCTCAACAGCTAAGCTTGGATTGTATAATTTAGCGAAAGAACGTACCCATAAAATGCGAGGGGTATCAATCTTTGGTTCTGTATAAGGGTACTGACTTAACTCAATATAATTGGGAATAAAGATACAATTTTTAAAATTTCTTTTTTCGAATTCATGTTTTAAAAAACCTGAGGGAGCAACATTAACATAACTGTTCTTAAAAATAAGTTTGGAAATGTAAGGGTTAGCATCCAATCTTTGAGGTAAATTCCCCCCATGCAAATAGGGTATGTATTTTAATTTTAGTAATCTGCAAAGCTGGGTAATTACAAAACAAAACCAAAACGCCTTTGTACTATAGGTATCAATAAGTATAAAATCTGAATCTCTGTTTTTTAAAACCCCCACAAACATATCCCACATACGAGCAGCAAAACCTGTTTTTTTTGAGTAGGTAACTACTTCATAACCCTCTTCTACTAGTTTAGGCGCAAGTGTATCGATGGTAGTAGGTGTAAGCCCGCTATGCTGTAATTGATTGCCTATATACAGTATCTTCTTCATTTTCTTTTGTTGGATCATCTATTCTTACTTTTAATAGGGTTAATGCGTATACAAATGATGGAGATGCTGTACGCATGGCCGCGTGATTGATGGTTAGTGCCCAATAGATAAAAAACGGAATCAGTAAAATATGCCTCCTGTTATCTAGCCACAAAATTATTGGTACTATAATCTCAAGAAAAAGTATTAAAGCCCCAAACGAACCGTGTTCTGCTAACAAACGTGAGATTTCGTTGTGTGAAGCTGCCTCTACTCCAATCATTTCTTGTCTAATTTCTTTATTACGCCCTACTCCAACTCCAAAAACAGGATTGTCGTAAAACATCTGAAACTCGGATTCAATTAAAGTTTCTCTACCGGTTAATACCGATTCTTTAACCCTACCTTTTGCATCCTTATTGCTGTATCTTTTTTCAACCATACCACCAGATGCAAAAACTACGTAAGACCAAAAGACTATAAAACCTAAACCTCCGACAATAGTCATCGTAATAATTTTTGATTTCAATTTTTTGTTTCCATAAACATAAACATAAATCATCAATGCTATTATCATAATTGCTCCACATATCATTCCTCCACGAGACATTGTTAAAATCCCTCTATAAGCGCAAATTATCAGTAAAATTAGAAAAATGAACTTTTCTTTTTTTGTTCTTGAATATAAAAGATAGGAAGCAAATAAACAAAAAGTACCCAAGCCTAAAATCGTAGATACTTGATTTGGACCAAATCCTCCAGAAGTAGCAAAATTGGATTGGGTATTTACCATAGCTTCTTTCAATGAAGGAGATTTTACTATAATAAAACTGACTATTGATAAAATTGGTAAAGCAATAAAATATGTTAATTTGATTAATATATTAAATTTTACATTTTTGTTAATAGCATATATCGCACTTGAAATTAGTGTCAACTGTCCTGATATATTAAACATCATTACTTTACGCAAATTTGCTTCAAATGAGGCATTCTGTAAGCCTAAAATTATTGACGGGAGAAGTAATAATAATATAGAAGCAAATATAACTTTATCCATTTTTATGTTTTGAAATAAGAGACCTAAAAAACAAAAAACTATTACTGTATACTTAGCATATTCGTTAAAAATCATTCCATGAGTCATACGTAAAAATACTTCTACACCAACTACATAGCTGCAATAAAAAAGTACTTCGTTATTTCTATCTTGATTTTTTATAATTTCATAACACCCCGAAAGAAAAATAAATAGAGTTAATAAAACGGTAATTTTAGGTATAACAGCAGCTATTAAACCTAAAATTAGATGAAATAGTATTACATTATATATCTTAGAATTTAATATATATTTAATCATTATTTATTTAGAATTGAATTTTATTAAGAAATTTTATTTACAAC
>CAVBJB010000007.1:0-17882 GCA_963595625.1 Lachnospiraceae bacterium
CTTATTTCTTCTGCAATAATTTTTTCAGTTTTTCCGATAGCTGATTTTTTAAACGAATCTAATTCATATTTATTCTGTAAATTTTGGCGTAATAAATTAACCTCATCGTTAGAAAAGAAATCATCAGCAATTGCGAATTTTTCACTAATTAAATTGTCAATAATTGACTCGTAATACAAATCTATTGCATTTATTTGCATAAAGAAAATTTAAAATTTTAGGATACAAATATAAATTTTCTTGTTTTTTATTAATCATAAAAAACCATATTTATTTAGTAAATTTGCAATAAAATTAGATCATAATAATGAGCAATATACGTATTACCAAACAATTTACATTTGAGACTGGACATGCCTTACACGGTTACGACGGAAAGTGTAAAAATGTACATGGACACAGCTATAAATTATCTGTAACTGTTATTGGAAAACCTATTACAGACACTACAAATGTAAAATATGGAATGGTTATAGATTTTGGTGATTTAAAAAAGATAGTTAAAGAGGAAATTGTTGATCTTTTTGATCATGCTACAGTATTCAATAAAAATACTCCACACGTAGATTTAGCGAAAGAGTTAATGGATAGAGGGCACCATGTAATTTTAGTTGATTACCAACCTACAAGTGAAAATATGGTGATTGATTTTGCGACCAAAATCAGCAATCGTTTACCAGAAAATATAAAACTACATTCTTTAAAATTACAAGAAACGGAATCGTCTTTTGCTGAATGGTACGCAGCAGATAATCTTTAAATAAGTAGCCATGCAATTACAACCAGGAAAAAAAGTGTATTTTGCCTCAGACCAACATTTTGGTGCTCCTACTCCTGAACTGAGCTTTCCTAGAGAACAAAAGTTTGTAAAATGGTTGGACGAAATTAAAAAAGATGCGCAAGTACTATTTTTATTAGGAGATTTATTTGATTTTTGGTTTGAATATAAAACGGTAGTACCTAAAGGATTTGTTAGAGTTTTAGGAAAATTAGCTGAACTTAAAGATTTAGGGATTGAGATTCATTTTTTTGTAGGGAACCACGATTTATGGATGAATGATTATTTTGAAAAGGAGTTACAAATTCCTGTATATCATACTCCACAAATTTTTAAATATAACACAAAAAGTTTTTTTATTGCTCACGGAGATGGTCTAGGACCTGGAGATAAAGGATACAAACGCATGAAGAAGGTGTTTACTAATCCTTTTTCTAAATGGTTATTTAGTTGGCTGCATCCAGACTTTGGAGTTAAATTAGCTCAAAATCTTTCAGTAAAAAATAAAATGATATCAGGAGACGAAGATGTTATTTTTTTGGGTGAGGATAAAGAGTGGTTAATTTTGTATGCTAAGAAAAAACTACAAGAACAATTTCATGATTATTTTGTTTTTGGTCACAGACACTTGCCTATGGTTTTAGACATTAACCAAGAAAAAACTTCAAAATACATTAATCTTGGAGACTGGATAAGTTATTTTACTTATGTAGTTTTTGATGGTAATGAGATTGAACTTAAAGAATACAAATAAATAAAAGAGCAATAGAAAATTTTCTATTGCTCTTTTTTATCTTCAGGTAATAATACCCAATCTGAATGTTTAAAATAATCCCAGGACACTGAGGCTAAATCAACAGTTTCATCAATAAGTTTTATATAAGGACCCGTATTAATTGAAACTTGTGTTGACGCATAAACAGCTACATCTAACCCTTGATCATTATATATCTTTTTAATTCTCTGCGCCATTTGCCAAATCATATCAGGTTTGGTAGCTAAAGCGCCGTATTGTTTATCTGTGATGTGATCGTTTAGATTAAATTTTAAAACTTTGTTTGTATTTTTATCTACAACCTTAAAAAACGTATAACCATCCTTAGACCTTAGCATCATACGCCAGCTCAGCCTATGACCTTCTTCTGTCAATAAAACATCTCCTTTAATAAACCAATGTCTAAGAGGTAGTATAAATTGAAGTATTAAATAGGGTATAAAAAAGTATTTAAAAGATTTTATATATGTTGAATTAAAAATCAGTTTTGATTCAGCTTGTGGTTTGGATTTAAAAAATACACTTCTAATTTTATCCGGCTCGTAAAAAAACACAGCATAACTAAGTGCAAAGTAAGGAAAGATTCCTATTTGAAGAACGACAGAATTAAATATATGGAAAGTTAAAGATGCTATGACAGCTAAAGTTCTGGTACGTTTATACAAAAGTGCTGGTACTATTAAGCCGTCAAAAATTATTCCCATGTAACTAATAAACATGTAAAACCATTTTTGTGAGAAAAAGGCATTTACACTTTCAAAAGGGGTACTATTTGATAATAGATTTTTAATAAATGTACCGTTTAACCAATCAGGATAAAATTTGGCAACAGTTGCAAAAAAATATACAATTGCAATTTGTGCAATCATTACCCATCGACACCAATTGGGCATAACTTCAAGCTCTTGTACTCTACCCTGCTTAACGTCTAAAGATTTATATCTATGAGCTGGTAAAAAACACATCATAATACCAACTAACATTAATAAATAATAATGGTTATTGTATGATGTTTTTTGCATTAAATATGTTCCAGCCCAAAGTATGGTTAAAGATGTTATAGATATTTTATATCTATAACCTAATGCAACTGCAAGGGATAATACGCCCATAATACAAAAATACACGTACATTCCGTAACCTGGTAACGGCTGTAACCACTCAAAACCAATATGTGAGAAGGTAAATTTGGGATCTATAAAATTTGTTTTAACCCAACCTGTTGCAATAGCACCAAATGTCTCTAATGCAAATAAAATCCCAAAAAATATTCTAAAAACTACAATAGGTGCTATATCAATTGACTGGAATAATTTTTTCATGAATTACGTGATTTTAAAGTAATTTTCTGTGACTTGTTTATCAACAAACAATTGTTGTTTTAATTCCTCTAGAGAATTAAACTTTTGCTCGTTTCTTATTCTGTCATAAAAACTAACTTTAACTTCCTTGTCATAAATATCCCCTTCAAAATTTAAAATATTAGCTTCTATGGTTAATTTGTTTTCCCCAACAGTTGGGTTTGTACCTATATTTAGCATGGCTGGATATTCTATAGTATCTATTTCTACTTTTACAATATATACCCCCTTTTGCGGAATTAATTTATAATCTTCCGCAGGTTTTATGTTTGCTGTAGGAAAACCAATAGTTCTACCTAATTGTTTACCTTTAATTACATTTCCGGTAATGTAAAAAGGATATCCTAAATAGGTGTTAGCATCTCTAATATTACCCTCTGATAATGCTTGTCTAACTTTTGTTGAACTTACAGAAACATCGTTTATCTCTTGAGCTGATATTTGTTCAACTTCGAACCCGTATTTTAATCCAAATGATTCTAAGTCATTAATATCACAACTGCCGCCTTTACCAAATCTATGGTCGTAACCAATAATAATTTTTTGAACATTAAAAATATCTACCAAAACTTTTTTTGTAAACTCCTCTCCGGTAAGACTAGAAAATGTACTATCAAACGGTTGTATAACTAGGTTATCAATTCCTGATTTTGATAAAAGCTCAATCTTCTCATCAATTGTATTAATCATCTTTATGGTTTTGTCTTTATTTAAAACCATTCGAGGATGAGGAAAAAAAGTTAAAACTAAACTCTCCATATTAAGAGTTTTTGCCGTAGATATTAATTTGTTTAGAATATATTGATGGCCACAATGTACCCCATCAAAAGTTCCAAGGGTAACAATAGTCTTTGTATTAGACTCGAAGTGTTGAATGGATGAAAAAACTTTCAAAATATATTTTTTTGGGACTATTTTATAGATACGTAAATATATAAAAAAGGCGGATAAGTTTTATACTGATCCGCCATAAGTGTTATTTTTTAATAAATTTTAAAACGATTATTTTATCTTGAAATTTAACGTGAGTAAAATAAACGCCTGTTGATAAATAAGATATATCTATTTTGCTATTTTCAATTTTGAAAGTCTGGTCTTTTACCACAATTTGACCTATTGAATTTAAAATAGAATATCGAATTGGAGGAAGATTTTGTGGACCTATAATTTGAATCTCATTTATACTAGGATTAGGAATGATATAAAAATCAGCTGTATTAAATGTGGTTTGGGAAAGAGTTTCTTTATAAAAGTTCAAGCTAAATCCGTTCCCGTAATCTCCGTTATTATAAACATCTTCTCCATTTAAACTTAGCTTTAAATTTCCTGTTCCAAAATTGCAACAGATTCCATCTCCTGAGCGATCTTTTATCGTAAAAGTATAACAACCGCTTGATGCTAATGGTAAATTTTGAATATGCGTACTTGAATTTTCTAGTACTCCATTTTGTAAATTTAGCCCAGGTCCCACAAAACTCCAAGTTGTTTCATTTGCAAAACGGTCAGTTACTAATTGCATATTGATTTCTGAAGCGTTAGCTATAATATATTCACTCTGAACTGTAATAGACCTGGTATTATTTAGTGGATTATCATCAGCAACGCCATCAACATTTAAAATTTTAACCTCGATTATTGATATTCCCGAATTTATTGGTATTGATACCAACTCAGATCTCAAAGAAGGTGAACTAATATTTTCGTTTATTGCATAAGTTGTCACAACTTCATTTACTTTAATTTGATAGTCAATTGAACCTACATTTTGATTGCCCAGATTTACAAAATCTAAATTTAATTTGATTAGGTTACAACTTTTTTCTTGAATCTGAATATCCAATATACCCACATCTTTATTTAAAGTAGATACATAGTTACATTTATTGCTTGTAAGTAAGAAATTTCTTCTAAAATCATGCTCTAAAACCGTACGCATTCTAATTTTTTGGTCCTGTGTAAATGTATTTAAACATCTATCATCAGTATAATCCATATAATTTTCGGTCATTTCTCTAACTGAGCAGGGAGTGTTATTAATTAAACAACCTCTATTAAAATTTTTATGATGTGGAGTATCATCACAATAATCTGTACCCTCTGTACAACTATCGATATCTCCCCAAATATGTCTAAGCCCTAACCAATGGCCAATTTCATGAGTAGCCGTTCTACCCTCATCAAAGTTTAAAGCGTAAGATCCTTGTGGATATATAGACTTTGACCCTACAACCATATAATTTAATACGACAGAATCCGTAAATACAGAATCATTATAACTCATTCCAGATGATAAGCCTGGTAATCCTGAGCCTATAGGGAACTGTGCATATCCTAATGTAACTCCGTTAGCAGTTGCCGCAAAATTTACAATAAAAATATTTAGATATTTGGTAGAGTCCCAAATGTAATTTGGTTTTAACTCTTCTACATCACTAGCATATAAAGCACTCTGGCTGATCAAATGTCGTTTAATTCCATTTGTAAAATTACCGTTAGGATCTATTTGGGCTAAACAAAACTCTATTTCTACATCAGCTCCAACTTCATTGGTATTATATCCCAAAGTATTTATCTTACGTCTAAAATCTTGATTTAATCTAGTTATTTGGGATTGCAACTGCAGATCACTAACATTTTCATTACTGCCTATTGCATCCCCATTATGAAGTACATGAAATACTACGGGTATAGTATAGATGATTTGATTATTTTCCGATTTTTTTTTGACGCTATTATTTATACTAGTACGTAACCAATTTTCAAAATCTAATACCTTCTTTTCATTTAAAACATTTAACTTTTTATTTGTAATTTCCTCATACTCTACACTACTACATCTTATGAAGTTTATATTAGATTGGGCTTGTAGATTTGCATTTATTATAAAAAGGGTAAAGATTAAAATTTTAAACTTCATAAAACGTACATATTTTTTCAATTAGATATATACTAATCAAAAAAAACGCTTGTTTATTGTTTAAAAATTCACTTTTTTTACACATCCATAAAAAAACAATAATAATGAGAAAAAAAATACTTCCTATACTTGGTTTTATGCTTTTTAATTCAATAGTTAGCTACAGTCAAGAAATATGGATTAAAAACTCCGAAGAGTCAATAAAAAAAGGTTTAAAATTAGAAAGACCTAATAACCCTAATAAATATCAGATATTCACTATCGATATAAATTCCTTAAAAGAGAAACTTCAGAACGCACCAACCCGTAATTTTGTTAATGACAATAGTTCTGTAAAGATATCATTACCTACACCAGACGGGAAAGTAAAAGAATTTGTCGTTTTTGAACAAAGTGATTTTGAAGAAGGACTTGCAAAAAAATTCCCAACTTTAAAGTCATACGTAGGTTATCAAGTCAATAGTAAAGGTACGAAGGTACATTTTACAATTAACACAAATGGTTTCAATGGTATTATACTATCGCCAGATTCTCCAACAATCTATATAGATAACTATACATCGGATCTACAAAACTGTATCGTTTATTATAGAACAGATATTGAAAACACAAAATCATTTACTTGCCATACACAAGATATTTTAGAACCTCTTGATGCTAATAAAATAGATAATACATATTACGACTTAGTACAGAGAAATAGTAATAGACTTTTTAGACAGTACAGAATGGCCATGGCATGTACAATTGAGTATGCTGCCTTCCATATTAATAGAGCTGGAGCACAAAATAGAACAGAGGCTGAGAAAAAGCAAGTTGTACTATCTGCTATGCAAACTACTATGAATAGAGTGAATGCACTTTATGAAAGAGACATGGCTATACGTATGAATTTAATTGAAAATAATGATCAGATTATATTCATAAACAGTGATAATTTTTCAAATGATAATGCAAACGCTTTAATTAACGAATCACAAACTGTTATCAATCAATACATTGGTAGTAGTAATTACGACATTGGCCATACAGTATCGACTGGTGGAGGTGGATTAGCTCAGTTAAATTCACCTTGTACAACAAATAAAGCAAGAGGTATCACTGGATCTCCAAGTCCAATTAATGATCCTTTTGATATTGATTATGTAGCACATGAAGTGGGACATCAATTTGGTGCTCAACATACCTTTAACAACTTCTGCGGGGATAACAGAAGTAATACAAGTTCATACGAACCAGGATCTGGGACTACCATTATGGCCTATGCAGGAATTTGTGCGCCAAATGTTGCAAACAATTCGGATGATCATTTTCATAATCACAGTATCAGTCAAATGTCAACATTTGTACAATCTGTTGGAACATGTAGCACTAATACTTCTATAAGTAATACACCACCTACATTAAATGATCTAACTAATTACACAATCCCTTACGGTACACCTTTTAAACTAACTGCAAAGGCAACAGATGCCGAAGGTGATCAATTAACATACGTTTGGGAACAAATGAATAGAGAAGTGTCAACGCAACCGCCGTTAAATACTTCTGTTTTTGGACCAAACTACAAAAGTGTAAGACCTAGCACATCACCTACACGTTATTTCCCTGAATTTCAATCTGTTTTAAACGGTGAACTTACTCCAACATGGGAAGTTACACCTAGCGTTGCTAGAACTATGAACTTCAAAGTTACTGTAAGAGATAACAATACTTCTGGTGCTCAAACTAGAATTGGAGAATCTGTAATTTCAGTAGCAAACACAGGTCCTTTTAAAATTACAAGTCCAGCTGCAGAGAATGTATCATGGGAAAGAGGTAGCCAGCAAACTATTACATGGGATGTTGCTGGAACAACTGCAAATGGTATTAATGCACAAAATGTAAATATATTAATCTCATACGATGGAGGTACTACATTTACATCCCTATTGGAAAACACACCGAACGATGGATCAGAAACAATAACAGTACCTTATACATCTTCAACAAATGCTAGAATTTTAATTGAGCCTACAAATAATGTGTTTTATGCTGTTTCTAAACGTATCTTAATAGGTTATTCAGCTACTACTGAAAATGTTTGTGTTGATTACACTCAAAATTATAATAATGTATCATTACCATCTGCAAATATATCTTACGGTTTTGAATTTCAGGTTCAGGATGAAATGGTTATAAATAATATTAAAGTATCCACTAACATTAATTCTGAAAGATCAAACGATGTGAGACTTTTCTTAAAAAATAACGGAGAAACAGCTTCTTACACCAATGTAATTTTAAATGGAAATACTTCATGTGTTTCAAATTCGTTTTCTAATGTTAAAGCAACTTTCGATAACAATGGTTTAGCTTTAGGATGTGGAAATTTAGATAATAATAATGCTACTGTTAAACCGGCAAGTAATTTTATATACAGCAACGTTAATTCGGTTGGATCATGGTATATTTATGTAAGTAAATATAGTGCAACGAGAAATGTTTCTATTAACCAATTAAAGTTAACACTTTGTGGCACAAGAACAACTTATACATTATCTACAGAAGACAAACAATTAACGAATTTTAAATTATATCCAAATCCAAATAAAGGAGAATTTACTTTAACTTTTGATTCAAAATCAGGAAAAGTTAATGTTGAAATCTTTGATATAAGAGGTCGAATGATTTATAATAAGGATTATAATGCTTCTGGAACTTTTAACCAACAAATTAACCTAAACAATGTTTCTAAAGGAATATATTTAGTTAAGGTAAAAGATGGTGCAAATACCAGAACAGAAAAAATTATTATTGAATAAAAAAACGGGAAGCAAAGCTTCCCGTTTTTTTATTATTTTATTTCTGCAATAAGTTCTTTAATTAAAAATGGTATGTCCATTTTTTCAATTTTAAGATCTAATTTTAAAGTATTTCCTGTATTATTAAAAATTAGTTTACCTTTTCTTATAGGAAACATACCGGTTTGCCCCTTGCAATAACAATGCCTTTCATAAAACATGGTTAAATTAGAAAGTTCAAAATCCTCAACAATTAATTCTGGAATGTTATTTTTAATTTCAAAAACAATTCGTTCTGTTATATTAGAATCTTGAAATTCAACATTCCCGCTTTTATACTCATACATGATAACGGATTTTTCTGCATCAAAAGACATATCATAATAGGATTGTCCAATTCCATCCGTTTGTATTTGTAATGAAGAGTTTTGAAAAACGTATAAATTACAAGTCCCATCACTAGGGCATTTAGAATATACTTTTGTTTTATAATCTCCTCCCTCTTTACTATCTAAAAAAGTTTTAGAAACATTACATGATAGTGTCATGAAAGAGATTAAAATTAATAGTAGTAGTTTTTTAATCATACACAATTGCTATTTACCATTATACGTATTCATGGTATTTCCTAGACCTGCTAACGCGAAAGATTTAATAACTTCTATACTTAAATCCAAACGCTCAGGCATAAGTTTTAATTCCTCATCAGACCAGTTACCTAATACGTAATCCACTTGTTGTCCTTTTTTAAATTGATCGCTTATACCAAATCTAAATCTTGGATATTCAGTGCTATTTAATAAAAGTTGAATATTTTTAAGACCATTATGCCCGCCGTCACTTCCTTTGGGTTTAATCCTAATGGTACCAAAGGGTAAATTAAGATCGTCTGTAATTATTAAAACATTTTCTTTAGGGATGTTTTCTTTTTCCATCCAATATGATACTGCTTTACCGCTTAAATTCATATAAGTATTAGGTTTAAGCAACAATAAAGTTCTCCCCTTAACTTTATATTCAGCAAGTTGTCCTAGCTTAACCGTTTCAAAATCTAAGTTTTCTTTATTGGCAAGATAATTTAGAATCTTAAAGCCAATATTATGTCTAGTATTTACATATTCTGGTCCAATATTCCCTAAACCAACAATTAAAAATTTTTTCATTGTAATAAATTCATCATAAATATCCTATTACAATAATATGAAACATAAAAGGATTTTAAATGATTTTTAACTATAAATTATAAAAAAAACACCGGCATAAGCCGGTGTTTTCTTAGTTTGTATAGGGATGCAGGAAAAATTATTTTTTCTTTCCTTTTGCAGCTGATTTTTCTGCTTTTGCAGCTTCTTGAGCAGCTTTCATAGCAGCACGAGAAATTCTTACTTGTGCAACAACTGTGTTGTCTGGGTGTAATAATTTAAAGTTAGGAGTTTCGATTTTAGTAATGTATAATTTATTACCCATTTCTAAATCAGTAACATTAGCTTCAACGAAGTCAGGTAAGTTAGCTGGTAAAGCTCTAACTTTTAATTTACGTTGGTTTAAACGTAAAACACCACCTGCTAATACACCTTTAGCTGATCCAACAACTTTAACTGGTACTTCCATAGTGATTTCTTTTTCAGCGTGTAACTGGTAGAAATCGATGTGTAAGATTTGATCAGATACTGGGTGTACTTGTAAATCTTGTAATACCGCTTCAAAAGTTTTTCCTTCTAACTCAATTACAACAGTGTGTACGTTAGGAGTGTAAACTAAGTTTTTGAATGCTTTTGCTTCAGCAGCAAAATGTACTGGTTGTTCTCCTCCGTATAACACGCAAGGAACCATTCCAGCATTACGTAAGGCTTTAGTAGATACTTTACCTACGCTTTCTCTTTCAGATCCTTTGATCGTAATTGATTTCATAATGAAATATTTAAAAAAATTAATAATAATTTACATAATAAATTGCCCAGAAATTGAGGTGTTATTTTGTACCATATGCATCACATCTGCAAATAATTTAGCACAAGATAAAACTCTAATTTTAGAAGATTGTTTACGTAATGGAATAGAGTCCGTAACAATCAACTCCGTAATTTTAGAGTTCTCAATTCTTTCATAAGCGTCTCCAGATAATATAGCATGGGTACAAATAGCTCTAACACTAAGTGCGCCTCTTTCAATCATCATATCTGCAGCTTTTGCTAATGTACCTCCTGTATCAATCATATCGTCAACTAGGACAACATTTTTACCAGTTACGTCACCAATAAGTTCCATAATATCGATAACATTAGCTTTTTTACGTTGTTTGTAACAAACTACCACATCTGATTGTAAGTATTTTGAATACGCATACGCTCTTTTAGATCCCCCCATATCAGGTGATGCTATGGTTAAATTTTCTAGATTCAAACTTTTTAAGTAAGGTAAGAAAATAGTCGATGCAAATAAATGATCCACTGGTTTTTCAAAGAAACCTTGAATTTGATCTGCATGTAAATCCATAGTCATAATACGAGTTGCACCTGCAGTTTCTAATAATTTAGCTACAAGTTTAGCTCCTATTGGGACACGTGGTTTATCTTTTCTGTCCTGACGTGCCCATCCAAAGTAAGGGATTACAGCAGTAATGTGACGAGCTGAGGCACGCTTAGCAGCATCGATCATTAAAAGTAATTCCATTAAATTGTCTGATGACGGGAAGGTAGAACATACTAAAAATACTCTGATTCCTCGAATAGACTCTTCAAACGATGGCTGAAACTCACCATCACTATAGGTATGCATAGATACTGAACCTAATGTTGTACCGTAGTGTTTAGCGATTTCCTCGGCCAAATGTAAACTCTGTGAACAAGCAAATATTTTTGCTTCTGGCTCGGTATAAGACATCTAATAAATTGTTTTGTAGTTAGTTACGTTGTGTTGTTGTATTCGGAGTGCAAATTTATGAATTTAATTTGTATAATAAGTTATATTTTTTTAATTTTTTAATTGGATAATACATTAAAATGAATAAATTTGCTACGCAATAGAGCCTAAGCCTGAGTGGCGGAATTGGTAGACGCGCACGACTCAAACTCGTGTTCCTCGGAGTGCGGGTTCGATTCCCGCCTCAGGTACTTAAACCCTTTAACTTTAAATAGTTAGAGGGTTTTTTATTTATGATTTTTTTGCATTGGGTGTATTTAGATTTTTGCGTTAGGGATTGGAGCATTGTTTGAGCTCTTTTTAAGTGTAGTTTACGGAACTTAAAAAAGCGAGTGCGTAAAGCCCGACCTAACTTGGTTTGCCTTAGCAAAGTAAGTTTGGGAACGCCCATAAAATAACAATACCCTACAATTGTAATGTTTTTATAATTTATACGTTTTATACTTATTTTGATTTACTTTAGTTATAACCCTATTTTTTTTTAGAAATTATTAATAGTATTGGTTTTAACTAAAACATAAGTGATTATTATTTTTGCATTAACTTAAAAGTAGACATTTTACTTCAATCATTATATGAAACTGCAAGATATTGAAAGAGTTAAAACGATCTCTAAGGAAGATTTTTTTAACAATTATGTAAAAAAGCAAAAGCCAGTTGTTATAGAGCAATTAACTAAGGATTGGCCTGCTTATGATAAATGGCATTTAAATTATATTAAAGAGGTTGCTGGTGATAAGGTGGTTCCGCTTTATGATGATAGACCGGTTAAGGCTGAGGACGGTTTTAATGAGGCTCATGCTAAGATGAAGATGTCGGATTATGTAGATTTATTAGAAGAAAAACCTACAAATTACAGGATTTTTTTATATAATTTGATGCAAGAGGTTCCGAGTTTAAAAAATGATTTTAAATGGCCTAAAATTGGTTTACGTTTGGTGAAGCAGTTGCCGATGTTGTTTTTTGGTGGTGAGAATTCGAAGGTTTTTATGCATTTTGATATCGATTATTCGAATATTTTGCACTTTCATTTTCATGGTAAAAAGCAATGTATTCTGTTTGATCCAAATCAGAGTAAATATTTGTATAAAATCCCTCATGCTTTAATTTCTAGAGAGGATATTGATTTTGATAATCCGGATTATGAAAAGTTTCCGGCTTTAAAACAGGCTCAAGGATATATATGTAATTTAAATCATGGGGAAATGTTATATATGCCTGAGGGGTATTGGCATTACATGAAGTATGTTACTGCAGGATTCTCGATGAGTTTAAGAGCTTTTCCTAGAAAGTTATCAAATTTAGCTAAGGCTGCTTACAATGTTTTTATTATGCGCCATTATGACAATTACATGCGTAAAAAACGTGGGCAGGCTTGGATTGATTGGAAAAATGAAGAAGCTGTTAAGCGTACGCATGCGGCTTTGAATATTAAATAACGAAAAACGCCACTTAAAAAGTGGCGTTTTTGTTTTAATAGATGTATTGTTTGGTTACTTTTTGTCCGTTCTCTAACAGGATGTAAAGCACTAAGGTGGTATTGTTTTTTTGTAATCTATTTAATGTTACTGTGCTTGAATTTGCGTTGTAACTATCTAATTTTTGCCCTAAAACATTATAAACTTCTATTTGTTTTATGTTTTGATTACTTGTTTGTACGGTGAGTTGCTGTTGACCGTGAACGATTACTTGATTTTGAATGTTAAATTCAGGATTTGATAAGGTTGTGTTTTGATATTTTAAAACAAAACGATCCTCGAATCGACCTGCGACTGATGAGAAATGATACGATCCAGTTTTAAGATTGTGTTCAAAATTTAAAAGTTTGTCTTCTAAAATCACAACTTGTTCTTCGTTTAATAACAGACCTTCTAAAAATGGCATCCCTATGGTGTAATTTCCAGGTGAACTAAAATTTAACCCCAATCTAACGACATCATTTACATTTATTGGTGCAATACGACCTTGTATTGATAAAGATTCTGAATTATCGTCTGACATTGAGTAAAAATCTGTGTTTAAATTTTTACTTTCTATAGCGTCAAACAATTTGTCTTGTTGGTTGGATGCACCGTTAACATATCCTATTAAAATTCTTTTTTGTAAACTGTTATTCTTAGTTAAATCCAACCAAATTTTTGTTTCTTGATTCGAATTTCTGTAAACATACTGATTAATATGATTTTTAGAACGCATTTGGTTTGTAAACTCTATGTGATCTGTAGGGTTTGTGCCATCATCTGCTAAGGTTATAAAAAAACCTTGACCTCCTGCTATAAAGCCGTTAAAGGTATTTGGACCATTAGTAGTACCGGTTAGGTTGTAAGTTAAGAAAGAATTAGAATTGTAATTTATTTGATATGATCCAAAAAATGGGTTTTCGTGTTGATTAGAAAGTCCATATGTATTTTGCCATATTGATATTGAACCAAGTACTTTGTTTTGATTATGTATTAAAAACTGATCTGCACTTATAGCTGAAGGATATGGATTTCCGATTAAATTATAATTATCATCCCATTTGCTTATATAAATATTGTTTAATTGATTTACATAATCTTCTCCCACAAAAGTTCCTCTGGTTACTGGAACATTATAAATTCCATTATTAGGAATACCTGTAAATATACCTGTAAATGTTTGTGATTGTGTCGTTGAAAAATCGTTAGGTGCTGTAACACTATATCCATTACCCGGAATCATAGCACCTTCTGGATTTCTCCAATTTCCGTACGATCCATAAGTTGAATTGACTGTAGGAACCCACTCATAAATTCTACTTCTTAAAGTATTTGGACTAAAGTTATAAACATTGTATGTATTTACAGGAGTTGTATATTGTGAATATTCCCATTTTTTAAGTTGCGTTTTAACTTCAAAATCAATTGCACCAATATTAACTGCATTATTGTTTATTTGTACTAGTTGAGCGTTATTTTCAACTTTTAAATAACCGTTATTAGTAATGTTGTTTTGTACTTCAACGTAAGTGTTTGGAGAAATAATTAATTGAGAGTTTTCATTAACTGTTAATGAACAACAAGAAAAATTACCGTTAGTTTGTGTAATATAATTACCATTTATAATAGCTGAAGTATTAATTGTAGGAGTACCATTACTCCACGAATTACCATTCCAAACAGTTGCATTAAAGTCTGAAATTTTAATAGCATCTGAAATATTTGCACACAAATTTCCATCTAAATATATTAAACAAGAATATTGATAATCTTGTTTAGCTGGTAAATTAAAAACCGTTAAAACATTTGTTGTTACTCCTTGAAAATCTGAATTATTAGTTAAAATTGTCCATGAACTAGTATTTGGAATATTTACATACCATTGATAAGTAAAATTTGATGTAGGTAAGTAAGTTGCTGTAGTAGTAATAACAGCACTATCTAGATTACAACTTGTACTATAAGAAATAGTATGTTGAATATTTTCGCCTTGTAATAATTGATTGTGTGATCCAAGATTTACGCAAGATTCTGTCTCAAGAATTGTCCAATCATTACCATTATAAATAGTTGAAGGTGTTTGAGCATCAGAATTTCTAATTAAACTATAACCAATAAAATTAGGAGTTTTAACAACATCGATCAAAATGTCATTAAAATATAATTCTATTAAATCGTTATCATTTATTCCAGAAAGAGTAGTATTTATTATTGTAAGAGGTTCACATGCAACCTCATTACTTGTATCAACTTTAAATATAACTACAGAGTTTGGTTCAATTGTACCCGATAATTGACGTTCAGAAAAAGAATTCAAATTATCATAATCTCCATATCGACGTAACTTTGCTAAAGAAAGATCAATAGGTTGAGATGTTGGGTTATAAAGTTCAACAAAACCTAATGAACCAGAATTTGCATCATATATTTCAGAAATATAGACATTAGAAGAATTAAAATTACAATGTGTACCTGAAAATTTTGTCACATAAAAATTAAATGGATATTCACAATTAGAATCATTTTTCAAAACAGGAGTAATTCCATATACATTTTGGGGAAC
Source organism: Lachnospiraceae bacterium (assembly GCA_963595625.1). Classification (GTDB taxonomy): domain Bacteria; phylum Bacteroidota; class Bacteroidia; order Flavobacteriales; family Flavobacteriaceae; genus Flavobacterium. Next base: position 15,560 of record CAVBJB010000007.1, read on the forward strand.
TATAAATTTAATTGTTGTTGAAGTTCTTTCGATAATATGAGCCTGAATAGATCCAAAAAACACATTATAATTTGTAAAGTCCTCAGTTGTGTTTAAGGTAACTATTGTAGAAGCAGGACCATTTATAGGAAATATTGAAGTAATATGTAAGGGATTACATACTTCGATGTTTACGTTACAAAATATTTTAATATCATCAACAAATGCTCTTTTAGCCGAATTTTTTGTATAAATAGATAAAGTACTTCCTGATGGAACGTTAGTAAAATTGAAGGTTGCAGTCGAAAAGTCATCACCGATCCAAGTTGGTATAAAAAATTCTTGTTCCACATTATTAATAGAAACATAAATAGTTCTTTCAGTAGAGCTCCAACCTTTGGCTGATATTACTAAAGAAATATTTCCAGAAACGTTAGTTAAAGGATTAGATGTTATAGAACCTATATTATTGCTAGAACCAAATCTAATAGCTCCACCTGCATTATACAAAGTAGTAAGTGTATTGAATCCTGAATATGTTGAAAGTTGGGTATTTGAACCTCCCGTAGTTGTAGAACTACCTGATGTAATATTATTAAAATCAGCAGCATAACAAGGTCCTGTATTAACAGATAATAATGCGGTTTGAGAAATTAAAACTCCACAAGCATCTGTAACCAAAACTCTAAATTGTTTACCAGAATCAGATAATTGAGCATTTGATATTGAATATGACAAATTAGTAGCTCCTAAAATATTTTCCCAATTCGAACCATTTAAAATTTGCCATTGGTAGGTAACTCCCGTAGTATAAAGTGAAGATACAGTAAAATTAGCCGTAGAACCAACTGTTGTATTCACATTTTGTGGTTGACTAACAATTGTATTAACATTAAATCCAGAAATGGTAATTTGTTTAGCCTCCGACCAACAGCCATTAACCAATCTTCTTAAATAATAGGTTCCAGTATTAGTAATTGTTAATACTGAATACGGATTTAACGTACTTGTCTCGGTTGCATTTGTTTGCCAATAAAGTCCCGTTTCAGCAGTTGCACTATAAGTTATTTGCGAAGTATTACAAGAAATATTGGTAACACTTAAACTACCCGTCATACTCGGATTTTGATTAACTGTTGCATTAACTGAAATTGCACTTGACCAACAAGTTCCATCAAATCTTCTTAAAAAATATATTCCAGAAGAAGTAACTGTACGATCGCCAGAATATGGATTATCTAAACTTGTACCTGTAGCAGAGGTTTGCCAGTATAATTGAGTTGAAGTATAACTTATAGAATTATCTAAAGATAAAACAGAATTTCCGCAATAAGTTGTAAAAGTTAAATTACCATCCAGAATAGGTGGTGTACATTGTGGTGGAGTTCCAGAAATTATAATTTTACCTAATCGCACATCTTTAGGTCCATCATCATCAGAGAAACGAAGTCTAACATTATCCGTTAAAATTAATCCCGCAAAAATAGTAGAATTAAATACCAAAGTTTCAGACCTACCCGTTAAATTAGTTGAGTTTGCAGTTTGAGAGGTAACCAATCTGTAATTGTAACTCTGACCTCCATCTAAAGATAATTCAACCCTTACTTTAGTATCATTTCCTGAACCAAAATTACCATAATAAAAATTAACGCTTAAAGATTCATAATTTTGTACATTATATATATCCGAAAACAAATAATCAGCTGTATCACCTGAACGTTCTAGATGATAAAACCCAGATTTTAAAACTGCATTTGAACTAATGGGATTTACATATTCCCATCCATCAGGAAGTATTGCAGTATTACCTATTCCAGTTGCCCTGTTATCAAGGGAAATATTTTGAGAAAAGAGGATTTGATTTATTAAGCCAAAGCAAAATAAAAGCAACAATTTGAGTTTCATAAATTTATAATTTTAAGGAAAATCAAAATTATATTTTTTTTAACACAAATAAACAAAATGTTAAAAAAAATAATATTTACCTTACAATATCTTAATACAACGTATAAATGAAAGAGCTAACAGTTAAAGAAGTGTTGAAAAAACTAGAATATTATTGTAGTTATCAAGAAAGATGTTATAAAGAAATTGACCAAAAACTTTTTGAATACCGATTAAATACAGAAGAAAAAGAACAAATATTGATGTCTTTAATAGAAAATAAATACATTAACGAGGAACGATACGCTAAATCATTTACAAGAGGAAAACATTTTTATAAAAATTGGGGAAGAAATAGAATTAAACAAGAATTAAAATTTAAAGACATAAGTACTCCAAATATAAATATTGCTTTAAAGGAAATTGAGGAGGGATATGAAGACCGTTTTAAAGAATATGC
>CAVBJB010000008.1:0-16837 GCA_963595625.1 Lachnospiraceae bacterium
ATTAAGCAATTATATTATCTGTAAAAGTTAAAAATAGATGAGAATAAATTAAAATATAACGTCGAAATATTAATTTTAATACAAAAAATTAAAAGTTAACATAAAGTAGAAAATATTGATTAAATTTTAATGTAACGTATTCATTTGTAGGATATTTAATCTTAAAAAAACAAATTCTTACATTTATTAAACGATTTCCCTTTCAAATAAAAACCCAATCGAATAAAATATCTATATTTGCATCTTATAATTGCGTGAAAAGTAAATGGATCAAACTTTTAAAAAAGAAGGAAAATATAGTTATCTTGAGGTGGGCGAAGGAACACCAATTATCATCTTACACGGATTAATGGGCGGCTTAAGTAATTTTGACAGTACCATTGATTATTTTTCTAAACAAGGATACAAATTAGTTTTTCCAGAATTGCCTATTTATACAAGCAATATTTTAAAAACAAATGTAAAAGCATTTGCTAAATTTGTTAAAGATTTTATAGACTTTAAAGGATACGAAAAAGTTATTCTGTTAGGTAATTCCTTAGGAGGACACATTGGTTTATACCATACAAAAATTAACCCTGAAAAAATGGCTGCTTTAATATTAACTGGAAGTTCTGGTTTATATGAAAGTGCTATGGGAGATAGTTACCCACGTAGAGGGGATTATGAATTTATAAAGAAAAAAGCTCAGGACGTTTTTTACGATCCTGCGGTAGCCACTAAAGAAATTGTAGACGATGTGTATGCAACCGTTAACGACCGTATTAAATTAATTAAAACGTTAACGATAGCAAAAAGTGCGATTAGACACAACATGGCTAAAGATTTACCTTCAATGAAGGTCCCTACATGCTTAATTTGGGGTAAAAATGATATTGTAACACCTCCAAGTGTTGCAACAGAATTTAACGAATTATTACCCGATTCTGATTTGTATTGGATTGATAAGTGCGGGCATGCAGCTATGATGGAGCATCCGGACGAGTTCAATAAAATCTTACACTCTTGGTTACAAAACAGAAATTTATAATACTAAAAAGTTACAGCTTGCTGTAACTTTTTTATTAAGAATACTTTTATGAAAATAAACAAAGCTGAATTTATTATCAGTAATTCTGATGTAAAAAAATGTCCGACAGAACCACTACCAGAGTATGCGTTTATTGGTCGTTCTAACGTAGGGAAATCCTCGTTAATTAACATGCTTACTGGTCGTAAAGCTTTAGCTAAAGTTTCTGGTAAGCCAGGTAAAACTCAATTAATTAACCACTTTAAAATTAACGACAATTGGTTTTTAGTGGATTTACCAGGTTACGGGTACGCAAAAGTTTCAAAATCTACCAAAGGTGTTTTCCAGAAATTTATTACCGAATATTTTGAGAAAAGAGAGCAACTTGTTTGTGGGTTTGTTTTAATTGATATTAGACACGAAGCTCAAAAAATTGATGTGGAATTTATGAACTACCTTGGGAATGCACAAGTTCCGTTTTGCATCATTTTTACAAAAGCGGATAAAGTTGGTCGTACCAAAGCACAACAAAACATTGCGGCTTACAAAAAAGCACTTTTAGCTGGAGACTGGGAAGAATTTCCAACCTATTTCTTAACCTCGTCAGAGACCGGAGAAGGACAAGACCAGGTGTTAGAATTTATTGATCAAATAAATCAAGACTTCTTTAAAAGTCAGAACGATTTTATATAAAACCTTATTAGGATTCTAAAATTATTTAGGATCCTTTTTTTTTGGGCATTGCGCTCCTAAACTCGCGCCGGGTGTTATGCTATATCTTTTATTTTGTTTTATTATTATTGGATAAAACAGGCTTTGTACAAACAAAATAAAAGGATGCCGCTCCACCCCCTAATGCAAGCTTCGCCTAAGTATTAAAATTACGGCGCAGCGCAAAAGGGATTGCGCATTTGTTGGAGCTCTTTAACGCAATGCAATTGAGTTAAAAGCGACATGCAAAAGCCCGGCCCGTAGGGTTTGCCATAAATAAAAAACGGCTCCAATAAATTTTGGAACCGTTTTTATTATTTTAATAAGTCTAACTTTTCTGCAAAGTACGAACAAAAGTCCTTCATGGTTGCTGCCATTTTTTCGTCGTCTGTTGCACGTAAATACGTATCAGACATAGCAACTAGGGTTTGGTGAAAAAATATTTTCATCTCGTCTACCGGCATGTCCTTTGTCCATAAGTCAATACGTAAAGTTTCTTTGGCTTTACTATCCCAAACCGACATTAAAACTGCTTTGGTATTTTCATTTTCTACTCCACCATCTTTTGCTGACCAGCTTAATTTATCTGGTACTCTATTTTCATCTAACTCTACCGTTACTTTAATTTCCGACTTAATTTTATTTGCCATTATTTTTTGGGTTTGTATTTAGATTTTTCAAAAATATCGCGCGGTTGTGTTTGTAATAATGCTTTAAGATCTGTATCATTATTTTGCATGTAAGATCTTACAATTTGCCATCCCATGTAAACTCCTACTCTACCTGGAGATTCCGCATCTACGTCTTTGTAGAATTTAGAAAAAGGAGCTTTGTTAATAAAGCGTGCATCCAAACGCGCGTCTGACTCGTATAATAATTTGTTTTCTATAAAATAAGACCAAATTTCAGTCTCATTTTCCTTACACCATTTAATTTGATCCTCAGTGTATCCTATTTTTTCGTTGTCTGGTACATGGGGTAAAAGCATATCTTTTAAATATAATTTTTTACCTTCCTGAATCATATTTGCAATTAAAGTATGGTCTCCGGTTTGTTGCATTACTTTTTTAGCAAACTCGTCGCTCATGTTTTGTACCATTTGGTTGGCGTTATACTCCGGACGTAGGTATTTAGGGAAATCTAAATAATATTTATGATCCTCGCCTAAATAAGTCTCTAGGGTGTAAAAGGCTAATGAGTCTGAGTAAAAGGCTGCATAGTCTTTTTCCATATCACCAACAAGTGTGTAAAGTTTTGTTGGCACTTTTTGCTCAGGAAAATAGTATTTTATCGCTTTAAATAAAAACTCTGTGTCTTTAAATGCATCGTTATCCGGAAATTTATTTTTTACTTCTTGATAAACTTCAGACCAGATAGAATCGTTACGTTTCGCTAAAAGTTCTACCATCTCTATTCCTTCTGGGAAAAAGAATGGGTACTTTTCTTTGACTTTGTCCATATCTTTAAAATCACTCTCAAAATAATCTTTGTCAAATCTTCCGATCTCGATTTTATGATCTATGGCACTAATTTTATCGTAATCTGCACTGTTTGTTCCGTTTTCTTTATTACAGCTAACTAAGGCAAAAGCAGATAAAATACAACAGAAAATAGTTTTTTTCATGATATTAAATAGCGTTAATTTATTGTAACTTTATAGTTGTATTAATATAGATACAAATATACAATTACCAACCAACAAAGATTCATAATTTAGATTAATAATGAAAGAATTAACAACGTTTAATGCACAAGCAATAAATGACCATATTGTAGCTTGGTTAAAAGACTATGCAACACAAGCAAAAGTAAAAGGTTTTGTAGTAGGAATTTCTGGTGGAATTGACTCTGCCCTAACCTCTACCCTATGCGCTCAAACCGGTTTCCCTACTTTATGTGTGGAAATGCCTATACACCAAGCGCAAAACCAAGTAGACCGCGGTAGAGAGCATATTGAGTATTTAAAAGCAAATTTTAGCAATGTAAGTGAGGCTATTGCAGACTTAACAACAAGTTACGATACGCTTGCTGCTACTTTACCAAAAGTAGAGGATGAAGCTAAGCTTAATTTAACTTTAGCGAATACTAGAGCCCGTTTACGTATGACTACTCTATATTATTTTGCCGGTATCCATAGCTATCTAGTTGTAGGAACTGGAAATAAAGTTGAAGACTTTGGTGTAGGTTTTTATACTAAATACGGAGATGGTGGAGTAGATGTTTCTCCTATTGCAGATTTAATGAAATCTGAAGTGAGAGCTTTAGCCAAACATTTAAATATTGCGCAAAGTATTTTAGTTGCTAAACCAACAGATGGACTTTTTGGAGACAACAGAAGTGACGAAGACCAACTGGGTGCAAGTTATGATGAACTAGAAAAGGCGATGATTGCGCATGAAAATGGAGCAAAGATTGACGATTTTTTTGGACGAGATAAAGAGGTCTTTGAAATCTACACACGTCTAAACCGCATAAACCAACATAAAATGCAGCCCATACCGGTTTGTGAGATACCAAATATTTTGAAGTAAAATATTACAATAATATATTTTTTTATTCGTTATTAAGTTGTATATTAACATATTAGTTAACCATAAACTTGATAATTAAATATGATAAAGTTGTGTATTGCTGACAACCAGCCCGTGACGCACTTTGGTCTGGAAGCTTATTTTAAAAAAAATGACAACATTGTAATTACGCAAAGCGTGTACAATTTAGAGCAGTTAGACGAAGCGCTTAAAAAGAAATCCATGGATATTTGTGTATTAGATTTAGAGCTTGACGGCCTTACATCTATTAACTACATAAAGTCTATCTCGGCAGAATTTCCTAAAATTAAATTTTTAGTTTTTTCTAATTTGGCTGAACAAATTTATGCTTTTAATGCTTTTAAAGCGGGCGTAAAAGGATACGTTCAAAAAAAGGATAAACTACAAATTTTAGAAGATGCTATAAATAAAGTAAGTGAAGACAAAACTGTTTTTAGTGAAATTATTAAAAAGCAAATTGAACTTAATAGTAGAGGTAAAAAAGCGGAGCGTATGCACCGTAAATTATCGTCTAGAGAAATTGAGGTTTTACGTTACCTAAGTGAAGGTAAGAAAAACAAAGAAATTGCTGAATTACTTAATTTAAACGAAAAAACAATTAGTACTTATAAACTACGACTACTTACTAAACTGCATGTTACAAGCTTAGTTGATTTAATTGATAAAGCCCGTAACTTAGAAATTGTAAATTAATTATTATAGACTACGTACACTCTATTTAATTTTCTAGAAAGTGTAGTTTTTAATAAATTAAAATCATGAATTTGATGTTTAATATCGTCAGAAATTTCTAGCGATTCTTTTAAAGATCTGTACAATTCGTTCGCCATTTTTGCCATCCAGACCCAGTTTAAGGTTAACATTGTTTCTGTGACGTATTGAGCAACAGTCATATCTTTAGTTTTAACATCGATCATTTTTTTGGTCCAATCGTGTAAACGATTGGATACATTCTCAAAAGATATATTACTGACTAATTGAGCCATATCTGGCTCTTGATTTAATAAAAACGCAGCAACATCAAAAGTTTCTGCACCTTTGTTTTCTAATTCCTGAAAATGCTCAATTAGTTTGTAATACACTTTTTTATACATAGGATTTGTAAATTCTATGACATCCTTATCGTACTCAAAATATAAGTTTACTTTATGGTAAACTTTTCTTTTTTCCTTAGTTATTACTTCCTCGTAATCTCCGTTTTCTTTTAAAATATAGTTTTCCTCAGTAAAAACTTCTTCCGAGAAACCAAAGTTTATTAAAATATCAATAATTTTAAATTCTAGTTCGGCAATAATATCTTGGTTTTGGATCCCCTTTGGGTTATCCGTATTTTTTACAACCTCAAAAGTTTTCTTTCTTTCTTCTTCAACAAATTTTTTATTAACCTTACTTAAATCTACGGCTACTAATTGTGCTAAAGAATTAAAAATTACCGTTTCTGATACGTCCATGATTTTTGCACATTCTTGTACATATACCTCACGTTTTATAGCATCAGGTATTTTAGAAATAGACAAAATCATGTCGTTAATTAGATTTGCTTTTTTTATAGGGTCGTTTTTAGACTCTTGCATGAGCAAGTTTGCCTTAAACTGTATAAAGTCTGTTGTATTATTTTCTAAATAATGTTTTAAATCCTCGTACGATGATTTTTTAGCAAAGCTATCTGGATCCTCACCCTCTGGGAACGTACACACGCGCACGTCCATTCCTTGTTCTAAAATTAAATCGATCCCTCGGATTGAGGCGCGTAATCCTGCAGCGTCACCATCATATAAAACGGTTACGTTGTTGGTTAAACGGTTTATTAATCGGATTTGATCTGGTGTAAGTGCAGTTCCGGATGATGCAACGACGTTCTCGATTCCGGATTGGTTAAATTGGATTACATCCGTGTAACCTTCAACCAAATAACAATTGTCTTGTTTGGCAATTGCTTGTTTGGCCTGAAATATACCGTATAAAACTTTACTTTTATGGTAAATATCAGATTCCGGAGAGTTTAAATATTTAGCCGCTTTTTTATCTGAGGTTAAAATACGACCTCCAAATCCTAATACTCGGCCAGAAAGCGAGTGGATAGGAAACATAACACGACCTTTAAAACGGTCGAATTTTTTGTCGTCTTTTACAATGGTTAATCCTGTTTTTTCTAGGAATTTTAGATTGTAACCTTTAGCAATGGCCTCGTTTGTAAAAGCATCCCATTGGTCTGGGGAATATCCTAAACCGAATTTTTTAATTGTATCGTCCGTAAAACCACGTTCTTTAAAATAAGTGTACCCAATGGCTTTACCCTCGGGTTGGTTTTGTAGGACTTCTTGAAAATATTGATTAGCAAATTCTGACACCAAAAACATACTTTCTTTTTCGTTGGCTTGTTCCACTTCTTCCGAGGTTTGTTGGGTTTCCTCGATCTCGATGCTGTATTTTTTTGCCAAATAACGTAAAGCTTCTGGGTAGGTAAAATGCTCGTGCTCCATGATAAAGGAAATGGCATTCCCCCCTTTACCGGAACTAAAGTCTTTCCAGATTTGTTTAACAGGCGATACCATAAATGACGGAGATTTTTCGCTCGAAAAAGGGCTTAATCCTTTAAGATTACTTCCTGCTTTTTTTAGAACAACAAAATCGCCAATTACTTCCTCTACTCGAGTAGCTTCAAAAATTTTATCGATGGTAGCTTGTGAAATCATGGTTTTGAATAAACTTAGACTACAAAGATACGAAAGATTAAAACGATTAAAAACTTATAGCGAGTAATAGGATTTTAAAACTTTTGATAGGTAAAATTTAAGTTTTTATATTGTTAACAACTTTATTTTATTGTTAATAAGTAAGCAAATACTGTTAACAACTTTGCTTATATAGTTAATTTAATAGTGAACAACGATTTTTAAATGTTGAAAACCTAGAGCATTTGTGTTAGGGATAGTAGCGGCATCCTTTAGTAATAAGGCTGAGGCACGAAGTTTTATTACTAAAGATACAGCGGATAGCCCGGCCGGATAAATTTTGTGAATAACTTACTTTTATCTTGTTGCCGGCAACACCCAAATAAAAAACCCAACATTGCTGCTGGGTTTAGTACTAACTAATTTTAACTGATGATTAGTGGCTGTCTATTCTTAATCCTATAGAAAAAACATTAACATCTGATGGCTGATTTTTAAATATAGAATTTAAATTATATTTAGCGAAAATACTGAAGTCTCTGTATCCAACATATGTTGAAAGCCCGTAATTAAATTTTTCTATGTTGTAAGATAATTTATAATTTTCTGTATACTTTTTATTATCTTCTTTCCACTTGTTTATAAAATATGTTGAAGTAATCAGTCCAAAATATCCGCCTACTCCAATCCTGAAGTTTTGATGAGATTTTACAAAACTTTTATCTAAAGATGGTGAATATGCTTTTTTACTTAAGTCAAATTCTAAATGTAATGGAAGAATTAAAGAAGTGTTGCTAAAAGTATTGGTTTTGTAGTTAATACCTGTTTGTTCTAAATTATAAATACCTTCTTGATTTCTAACAAAAATTCTATCATCGCTAGCTTTTAAATTTTCACCCACTACACTTAAGCCGTATTTAAAATTTAATAGAGGTTCGTCTTTTATTATTCTTGTTTTAAATGTAAAACCAACTTCAAAATAATTAGAATTAAATGTTTTAAAATCTTTATCTGTAATTGTGCTCCCTGAAACCATATTGAAGCCAAAAGCCAATACAATTTGTGAAGTGGTTCTTTTCTCGGATTGATATTTTTTAAACTTCCCTTCCTCAAAAGTTGTATAAATTCCGTTTTTAAGAGAGATATAATCATTTTTAGGTTTATACTTAACTCCTTCTGTACCTATACTTAATGAGTATTTTGAATCTTTATTGTTAACAATATCATCAACACGTTGTCTAATTTCTGTAGAAATATATTGTTCGGAATTTGCTACTGAATTTTTTATTTTTTCTGCGTAAATATGAGCAATAGAATCCTTTTTTGTAGCTGCTTGTTGTGTGGTAATTTTTTTAGCATCCTCTAAAGACCAAATTACATTAACTTCTGTTTTTAATGAATCGCGATATTTATATACGGCGTTTTCGATAGTATTTAATTCGTTTAGTATACGATTTTGACTGTCGTTTTTTTGTCCAAATGTGTTAGTTACTATAAATAAAGTCATACTTATAGTCCATAGTAAAATTTTAAACATAACTTTTGTTTTTTGATTGATGATTGATTTTTATTCTTGAATATTTCGGTTTATGATTGCAACTTTAATTTGTTGAAATGTATTTAACTTCTTTTCTACATGCTCCTGTATCAACTCACTTTCTACACTTTGTAATAAATTATTTGTGTTGATTTTTATTTGTGATGTTTTTATTGGTTCCCAAGCAATTTGTATCGTATTGTTGTTTTTTAAAATTGGATTTACAATTATACTGTCCTGATTATTTAAATAATTAACTGTGTTCATTACATCTTGAGCATTACTTCCAAATGATTGTTGAATTAACATTTGCCCTTTATTAATGTGATGAAGATTATCTTCAGCTTTAGTATATACATTTTTTGAATCAATAGTAAATTCTTTATCTTTTATTATTTCATTATCTAAATTATTAGCAGGTTCTTTAATTTTAACATGTGTTACTACCTGATTTGGCTGTTGATCTTGGTTTAAAATTGTAAATCCAATGCCACAAAACAGAGCTATTACGGCAGCAGATGCAAACCATAATAATATAGGTCGCTGGTTTGATTTATTTTTATTAGAAATTTTAGTTTCTAGACTTTGTATGGGTTGTACCGGTAATTGCTCGTCTAACAATTGTGCTAATGTATCCCAAGCTTGTGGCGAAGGTTGTATTTCTTGGTTCTCGAACCACTGATTTATATTTTTATCGTTAGGCAATTTCATAAGTATCAGAATTTAATTTGCGTAAGGCCTCTGCTAATTGTGCTCTTGCGTAGGATAGCTGAGATTTAGATGTTCCTACAGAAATATGGAGCATTTCACTTATTTCTTGATGTTTATATCCCTCAATGACATAAAGGTTAAAAACCATTTTACATCCCGTAGGTAATAGGTCTATATAATGCTGTATTTGCTCAACACCAAAACTGTTCTCAATTTCTGATTGGGTTTCCTCAACATAATGCTCCGGGAAATCTGTGGTTACAAGTTTAGATTTACGTAATTGGTCTATACATTCGTTAACTACAATACGTTTTATCCAGCCCTCAAAACTACCGTTATTCTCAAAAGCTTGTATCTGAGTAAATACTTTTAAAAATGCTTTAATCATAGCATCTTCCGCCTCTTGTATATCGGCAAAATAACGTCTGCAAATACTTAGCATTTTAGGCGAAAACTTCTCGTAAATGGCCTGTTGGGCTTTCCTGTTGTTAGAGGCCGCCAACGTAACCAATTCCAGATCGTTTACATGTAATGACACAATTTTCATTTTTAAGTAGGTTGGTTTATTATATAGACGTAAATAGTTGGAAAAAGGTTGGAAAGATTTTAAAAAAATTTAGAGGAAATAAAAAAGCAACTGAAAATCAGTTGCTTAAAAAGTAAAATATTTTAAAAAAACTTATTTTTTACGTTCAATAACGTAGTTAACCATAAGTTCTAAGGCATCTTTATAAGTAGAAGTAGGAAAAACATCTAACAATTTTAGTGCTTCTTGCTGAAAAGCAATCATTTTTTCCTCTGCATATTGTAAACCACCATGCGTTTTTACAAAAGCAATAACTTCTTTCACTCGTTTTTTATCTTTATTATGATTTTTAACCGAGTTAATTAACCAACTTTTTTCTTTATCTGTACACGTATTTAGTGTATAAATTAAAGGTAAAGTCATTTTTTGTTCTTTAATATCTATACCTGTTGGCTTACCAATAGGACCATCGGTATAATCAAAAAGGTCGTCTTTAATTTGGAACGCCATACCAATAAGCTCACCAAATTTACGCATACGTTCTATAACCTCAGCGTCATCCGGTTTAACAGCACAGGCGCCTAAAGAACAGCAGGCTGCAATTAAGGTAGCTGTTTTTTGTCTAATAATTTCGTAATAAACCTCTTCAGTGATATCTAAGCGGCGGGCTTTTTCAATCTGTAAAAGTTCACCTTCACTCATTTCTCTAACCGCTACAGATATAATTTTAAGTAAATCAAAATCATTATTATCTATAGAGAGTAATAAACCTTTAGATAGTAAAAAGTCTCCAACTAAAACGGCAATTTTATTTTTCCAAAGTGCATTAATCGAGAAAAAACCGCGGCGTTTGTTAGAGTCGTCCACCACATCGTCATGCACTAAAGTAGCTGTATGTATCAATTCAATTACAGAAGCTCCCCTATAGGTTCGCTCGTTAACCGTACCATTAGCCACCATTTTAGCCGTTAAAAACAAAAACATAGGTCGCATTTGTTTTCCTTTACTGTTTACTAAATAATGGGTAATCCTGTTTAATAAGGCAACTTTAGAGGTCATTGAGTCCTGAAACTTCTCTTCAAAAAGTTTCATTTCTTCCGCAATAGGTTCTTTAATTTGTTCTGTAATCTTCATATATAAGCAGTGGTTAGGCTAAAGTAGTAAAAAATTATTCAACTCCTTCTTTATTTGCTAATTGTCCACAAGCTGCATCAATATCTTTTCCGCGGCTACGTCTAACTTTAGCAACAATTTCTGCTTTACCTAATTCCTCAATATATTTATCTATAACTTTTGGATCCGCTTGCTGAAACTCACCATCGTCAATAGGATTATACTCAATAATATTAACTTTACAAGGCACGTGTTTACAAAACTTAACTAAGGCTTTAATAGCAGCATCGTCATCGTTAATTCCTTTCCAAACCACGTATTCATAAGTAACTTTACTTCTGGTTTTATGGTACCAATACACTAAAGCATCGCGCAGCTCAGGCAACGGAAAGCTTTTAGTAAAAGGCATAATTTTATTTCGAGTTTCCTCAATAGCAGAGTGTAACGATACAGCCAGTTTAAACTTAACTCCATCATCAGCCATTTTTCTGATCATTTTAGAAACCCCAGATGTAGATACAGTAATACGCTTAGGCGACATACCCAAACCTTCATCACTCGTAATCATATCGATAGCCTTAATAACATTATTATAATTCATTAAAGGCTCACCCATCCCCATAAACACAATATTGCTTAACGGGCGGTTGTGGTACATTCTACTTTCCTGATCAATAGCAACCACTTGATCGTAAATCTCGTCTGGACCTAAATTACGCATACGTTTTAAACGCGCAGTCGCACAAAAATTACAATCCAAACTACAACCCACTTGGCTAGACACACAAGCTGTTGTACGTGTATCTGTCGGGATTAAAACCGACTCCACAATTAAACCATCATGTAAACGAACCGCATTTTTAATCGTACCATCACTACTGTGTTGCATTTTATCCACCTTAACGTGATTAATCACAAAATGGGTTTCTAAAAGCTGGCGCGTCTCTTTACTTAAATTGGTCATGTCCTCAAAATTATGGGCACTCTTGCTCCATAACCACTCATACACTTGGTTACCACGAAAGGCTTTATCGCCATTATCCACAAAAAACTGACGTAAATCGTCTTTAGATAAACTACGAATGTCTTTTTTACTCTCTTGCATAACTGCAAAATTACGCAAAATAGCTCATAAAAACGTATTAAAATTTAAGTTTACGAGCGTTACCCGCCGCAAATAAAATAGATTTTTAAATCCCAAAATAATTTTAGCGGCGGGTCGGGCTGTACGCACTCGCTCTTGCACCTAAAAAGGTGCAAGGAGCTCAAACAAATGCTCCCATCCCTAACGCGCTGCGCCTAAAATATTAAACCCAGCATAAATATCCATAAATCAGTAAATTTTAAAAAAGGAGTTTGTACTTTTGCACCAAATAAAGAAAACAACCAGTATGCATTTTATATCGGTAGAATTAGAAGATTACGTAGAGCAAAACTCGAGCAACGAGCCTGCTATATTAGCCAAATTAAACAGAGAAACATACCAAAAAATATTACAACCCCGTATGCTAAGCGGCCACTTTCAGGGGCGTGTATTAAGTATGTTATCTAAAATTATTAATCCAAAAGTTATTTTAGAAATAGGAACCTACACAGGTTACGCTACCATTTCTTTATCTGAAGGGTTACAAGAGGATGGCGAAATTCATACCATTGATATTAAAGAAGAGTTGGTAGATTTTCAGCGTAAATATTTTGATTTAACAGGTTACGGAGAAAAATTTCATCAGCATTTAGGTCAGGCGTTGGATATTATTCCTACCCTTAATAAAAAATTTGATTTGGTTTTTATTGATGCTGATAAAGACAACTATTTAAATTACTACGAAATGATTGTGCCGTTAATGAATAAAGGCGGAATCATTTTAAGTGATAATGTTTTATGGTCTGGTAAAGTGGTTGAGGAGTTAGATCCTAAGGACAAAACAACAAAATTACTTTTAGATTATAACCAGCGTTTACAAAGTGATGAGCGTGTAGAAACGGTTTTACTACCTATTAGAGATGGTTTAACGGTTACACGTATAAAATAAAACGGACAGCTGCTAGCCCTGATAGTAGTGTAAATCCTAAAAAAAAATCCAGCCTTTTGCAAGGCTGGATTTTTTTTTAGATTGAAACGGATAGCAGGAACATGGATTACTTTTATATCCCAAGCCCTTACGCTCCTAAAATATATTTTTTTTCTAAATAGGTGTATAATTTAAAAAAGACCGATCCTGTAATTAATCCTACAAGGTAACCTGTTAAAATATCTCCGGGATAATGTAAGCCTAAGTATACTCTTGAATAGGCAAATACTAACGGAAATAAAAATAAAAAGCCAATGTATTTTACTCGGTATTTTTTTAGTAACATAAATATAAAAACGGTTACTGCCATTGAGTTTGAGGCGTGACCCGAAAAGAAACTGTACGACTTTCTTGTAATTACACTACGTAAATATTCAGAAACCCCAGGCTCGTTACAAGGTCTTAAACGTTGTACCGATTTTTTTACAAGGTTTGTGGTTTGGTCTGTAAATAGTATTAATAATGCCATAACAATTACGACTAATCCAAAATTTTTCCAGCCTATTTGTTTAATTACAATGTAAAATACGTAAGCAAAAATTGGGATTAAATACCACCACTGTGTAATAATTAAAAAAAACGTATCTAGGGTTGGATTGCCTAAATTGTTTAAATAAATAAGTAGTTCTTGGTCAAGTTTAATGATTTGGTCTAGCACTAGCGTTGTCTTTTAATAGGTCCTGTCATTTGCTCGATATCCTCTTTGGCTTTGTCTATGTCTTTTTGGATATCTGCTGTAAGGTCAATTTGTTTTAAAGGATTTAAACTTTCCTTAATGTCATTAATAGGATTTAAATTATTTAATGGGTTTAAATCTTTAATTTCATTAAGTGGGTTAATTTCTCTTAGGTTTTGAGTTATCCCGTTCTCGTCTGCACTTTTAGTGATTTCGTGCTTAATTTCGTTAGTTGCATTACGTAATTGGGCAAAACCTTTACCTAATGTACGTGCTATATCTGGTATATTTTTAGAGCCAAATAGCATTAGGGCTACTATAACTATAAATACAATTTCTGAACCTCCAACTCCAAACATGGTGTAATTTTTAAAGTGAATTATTATACAAAAATACAAAGATAAATGCGGAGTTGTTATAAAATTTATATTAAAAAAGCCACTTTTTGTAAAAGTGGCTTTTTGATTATCTAAATTTATCGAAAGTTGATGGTGTATTTGTTTTAGGCCATGTGTTGTTTGTGGTGTCCACATCGGCGGTTTTTAAATCTTTATCAACTGTTATTTTTGTTATTTTTTTGTCTGTAGCAAAAACTTTAGTGAATTTTCGGTTGTTTTTGCGCCATATTTGTTCGGGTAGTTTTACAAATTCTGTAGTTCCGTCTACGTATTCTAAGTCTATTAAAACAGGCATAATTAGATCTCCAACCAACTCAAACTCTACCTCAGTAAAATATTTAGGATTTTTAGTTACTCTAGGTTTACTGTAATCGTCTAAACTATTTATGTAATCTTGTAGCGGTTTAATCTCTTCCAATTTAGCGGGAATAGCATCTTCTCCGTTATCTAGAGCTAAAAAGATTAAATCTTTGTTTAAAGGATCCTGTTGTTTTAAATATTGAATTCTAGCATTGTAACGTTCGTTAACTTCGTCTACAATTTTATATTTATTAACTGTTTTAATGGCTATATCTACGTATTGTGTAGAATAAAACCATCCCCTCCAAAACCAATCTAAATCAACGGCAGAGGCATCTTCCATGGTTCTAAAAAAATCTTCGGGTGTTGGGTGTTTAAATTTCCAACGTTGCGCGTAAGTTTTAAAAGCATGATCAAACAATTCTGGCCCCATAATTACTTCTCGTAAAATATTTAAACCCGCAGCTGGTTTAGCATAAGCATTGTTCCCGAATTGATGGATAGACTCTGAGTTAACCATTATGGGTTCTAAGAAATCCTGAGATCCTTGCATGTAAGGGACAATATATTTTGCAGGTCCGCGACGCGAGGGATAATTTTTCTCGAAGGTTTGCTCGGTTAAATATTCTAAAAAGGTATTTAGTCCTTCGTCCATCCAAGTCCATTGGCGCTCGTCTGAGTTTACAATCATTGGAAAAAAGTTATGACCAACTTCGTGAATAATCACAGAGATCATTCCGTATTTAATGTAATCTGGCGTATAACCGTCTTTGTCTGGGCGACCGTAATTCCAACAAATCATTGGATATTCCATCCCTTGATCTTCAGCCGAGATTGAAACAGCTTTTGGATAAGGATAATCAAAGGTATATTTAGAATATTCTTTTAAGGTATGTGCAACTGCTCGAGTGGAATATTGCTCCCAAAGCGGATTAGCCTCTGGTGGATATAATGAAATTGCCATTGTTTTAGTGCTACCCGTTTGTACAGCCATGGCATCGTAAATAAAGGTGCGCGAAGCAGAAATTCCAAAATCACGAACGTTTTTAGCTTTAAATTTCCATGTTTTAGTTGCTGTAGCTGCTGTTTTACGTTTTGCCTCAGCCTCTTTTTGAGTAACTACGATTACCGGATTATCAAAAGTATTTTCTGCTTTTTTGTATCGCTCTAATTCTGTTTTAGTAAACACATCTTTACGATTTTGTAATTCTCCGGTAGCTTCCATCATGTAATCCGCAGGTACGGTAATGTCTACTTCGTAATCTCCAAAAGGTAAAGCAAACTCTCCGCTACCCCAAAATTGCATGTTTTGCCATCCCTCTACATCACTGTAAACAGCCATACGAGGAAAAAACTGTGCAATTACATATATTTTGTTTCCATCTTCTAGTTGCTCAAATCCAGATCTAAACCCATCTACTTGATAATTGTTGATGTTATACCACCAATCTAAAGAATAGGTAAAAGACTTTCCTGGTAGTAGCGGTTGATCTAAATCTATACGCATCATGGTTTGATTGATGGTATATTTTAGATTTTTCCCTTTACTTTTTACATTGGTAATATTAAAACCTCCATCAAAATTTTCTTTTAAATATTTATCCGTAAATCTTGGTAAAGTATTAACAGCATCAACAGATCCGGATTGTAAAAGATTGGATGGTGAATTTTTACTGTGTTGGTTTTGGTCCAGCTGAATCCAAAGGTATTCTAACTTATCAGGAGAGTTGTTGGTATAAGTAACCGTTTGTGATCCTGTTAAAACGTTTGTTTTTTCGTTTAAACTAACCTGCATTTTATAATCGGCCTTTTGCTGATAATACATAGGTCCAGGTGCACCAGATGCAGACCTATACATATTAGGGGTTGCCATCTCTTGGTACATTTGTCTAAACGGATTTTGATCGTATCCTCCTTTATTTGGTTGCGTTTGTGCTTTTGCAGTTTCAGCACTTAATACTAAACTCAATCCTAAAAGTAAGTTAGATATATTCTTTATCATATAATGTTAGTATGTAAGGGTAGTTGTAGGGTTATTTTGAGTGAACAAAATACTACTTTTTTTTGCATTAACTGTTATATGCATAATATTTTGTTGGTCCGAGTAAATCTCAGTAAGTACATTGTTTGTAATTGTAATACTAGATATATTAATTTCCCCGTAAGGAACTTTTAGATAAGCTATCAACACATCATTTTCAAAACCAAAATCTAAGAGTTTTGTAGATGGAGTAGTTTTTAAAAATGAAACTTTTAATTTATTTTCTAAATATCCTGCTATATATTTTTTAGCCTCAGGATGTTGTTTTTTTGAATTTAGATTTAAGTGTACATCGTATCTTTTTTTAATGGCTTTTTCTAGGTCATCAATAAATATTCTAGAAGTAATTTCTAATTCTTTATATTGTTTATTTTGTTCAACCATAAACATAGCCACATAAAATTTATGGTCATTAGCATAAGTTAAGGAACATAATAGCAAAAGGCATAAGGCTACTATTTTTTTCATTAATTGGCTTTTTTAATTAAATATTCGTGATACCCGTCTTTTTGATCC
>CAVBJB010000009.1:0-16678 GCA_963595625.1 Lachnospiraceae bacterium
TTCTTGAACTATCTATACCTTTACTGATAATATAGTTTTGAGTTGATTTAGCTCTATTATCAGAAAGTTTCATATTATAAGCATCGTTACCTCTTGAGTCTGTATGGGATTCTATTCGGATTTTTACTTTAGGAAAGCGTGTCATTACATAAACTACTTTATCTAGCTCAGCACTTGCCTGGGTAGTAATATTCCATTTGTTGTAATCAAAATAAATGGTATTAATATCAATTTTTTTATAATCTCCATCATTTACCAAATAATCATCAACCCTATCAAGTACAAAATCAACATTTTTTAAAGGTTTTGTACCGTCTTTAGCTTCAAATGTTTTTTTATCTTCGGCATACCCAGATTTAGAGGCTATACCTTCGATTTTAGAATTACATGGAACTTTAGTTTTATATTCTCCATTTACATCTGTTTGTAGTTGAGCTACTACATCTCCAAATTCATCTTTAAAAACTACATCAGCATTAGGTATAGGTTTAGCATCTTTTTTGTTTAAAACAATTCCTGAAATTTCTTGCCAACATTTTTCTTTCTCTTTTGTAAAAAAGTAAATATCATCATCTCCTTTTCCTCCGGTTCGGTTAGATGAAAAATAACCATAACTATCATCTTTACTTACTATGTAGGCAAAATCATCGCAAGAACTGTTAACGGGTTTACCTAAATTTTCTGGTTTTCCAAAACTACCGTCTTTAAATATTTTAACCTTATAGATATCTAAACCTCCATATCCGTAATTACCATCAGTAGAAAAATATAACATATCGTCCTGTACAAATGGGAACATTTCTCGACCTGGCGTATTTATCATATCTCCTAAATTTTCAATTTTACCAAAGGATGCGTCACCAAATATTTCCACTCTATATAAATCTGTTTCCCCTTTGCCTCCAGGCATATCACTTGCAAAATAAAGATATTTACCATCTGGAGAAACAGCAGGGTGACCAGATGAATAGGTTTTATCTGTAAAATAAACCTCTTCAACTTTACCTGGTTTTCCTTCCTCTATAGAAACTTTTACAATTTGCACATTGTTGGTTCTAGAGTCATCTAAAATCAATTTTTTATTTCTTAAAGGATTAGTAGAAAAATAAACGGATTTATTATCTGGCGAAAAACTTGGTGTTGCGTTATGGTATTTATTTTGTATTTGAGAGAAGAATTTCTTTTCGTTAGAAAAGTTCCCTGTGGATTTATTCATCTCAGCTTCATACATTGTTAAATACGGTTGTTTATTTAAACTATACAGTTGTTTTTTAGAAACAGTATCCTTAGTAGAAGCATATACTACATTGTTACCATAAAAAGCAACCCCAAAATCAGAATTTCTGGTATTATTCTCGATATTTTTTATCGTATACAGAGATTTTTTAGATTCCAAAGAATCCAATGCTTTAATAAATCGACCAAATCGTTCTGCTTCAACTTTATCGTTTTTAGCTAATAACCTTTCTTTTGTTAATCTGTTTGCGTCTTTGTAAAAACCAGATGCACGCAAGGATTGATCATATTTTCTAAAATCTTCATCTGTCATTTCATTTTTTTGCAACTGATGCAAGTTTCCATAAACCTGAGATGCCTCACGGTATTTACCAAGTTGTTGGTATGAATTTCCAACAACTTGTAAAACTTCTGCAGGTGGCATTTCTTTTGATTTATTTCGTTTTTCTAGCCTTTCATATTCAAGTACAGTGTCTTGATACTTTAATTGTTTGTACAGTTTGGTAACCGAACTCCAATTGTTTTGAGCTTGAAGAAGGGTTACTAAAAACAAACAACATAATATAAATAGTTTTTTCATGATGGTATGTTTTAGAAAAATCTAGGTGATTTAAGTGTAGAGGATTTGGACAGAGCTCTAAATTTTAAAATAAACTCATGTGATCCGTTGTTGTATCGTGTTAAATCTGACACAGTGTAATCATACGAGTAACCTATAAAAATAGAATTTGAAACCTGGAAACCTATCAATCCAGATACAGAGTCGTCCCATCTGTAGGCTGCACCAACGGTAAATTTTTCAATAAACAAAAAGTTTGCAGACAGATCATAAGCTAAAGGAGCTCCTTGTACCGCTTTAACCATTACACTAGGTTTAAACTTTACACTTTCTCCCAAATCAAAAACATAACCTGCTAAAGCATAATAATGTAATTTATCTACAACTTTTGCTTGTTGAATATCATCGTAGTAATCTGCTCTTAAAAAGTTTGGAACAGATAAACCAAAATAATATCTCTCACCAAATAAGTAAGCACCTGCCCCAATTACGGGTTTTAATTGATTGTTTATGTTTTGACCATAAATAGGGTCATTACCATCTAAAATTCTACCTTTTGACCAATCAATATCTAAAACTTTTGCTCCAGCATTAAGTCCTAATCCAAGGGTTGTTTCAACCCCTAAATTAAGATTATAAGCATAATTAGCCGTGAACAATGTCTCGTTTGAAGGGCCAATTCTGTCATTAACTACATTTAATCCCAATCCCATTTTATTAGAGGAGATTGGACTTAAAATTCCAAAATTTGCTGTTTTGGGCGCACCATCTAAACCAACCCACTGACTTCTATACAAAAGTGTGGCTTCAAGATCTTGTGTAGATCCTGTATATCCGGGATTTAACGACATGGTATTGTACATGTACTGTGTATATTCCGGAGCTTGTTGAGCTTGGATAGGTTGAAAACAACCTATCGCAAACATGCTCAAACAATATAATTTTATCGAAAATTTCATACTTTCAGTTTTTAGCTTTAATTATTATCTCATTATATACAACCATCCGGATTTGTTAGGTTTTGCATTGTCGGAGAATTCTAGGATATAGAAGTAAGTACCACTTGGTAACTCTTTTCCGTCAAAAGTTCCAGAAACGTTTGCAATTCCATTAAAATCGTTTGCATAATTGTTATTACGGTATACAAGTGCACCATATCTATTAAAGATTTGAATGCTTGTATTAGGATAATCTTCTAAACAACTGATTACTAAGTAGTCGTTTTGACCGTCTCCATTAGGAGAAATTTCATTGTAAACAGTTAAACAATCGTCTACATAAGGGAATACCTCAGCAGATGCCGTATTATTAGCAGCATTTGTATCAACAGGATTAGATTCTAAAATTGTAACCGTATTAACATGGCTACCACCTTCAATAACTTTAACTGTAACCAGTAATGTAACACTTTGTCCAGCTGCAATGCTTGGTATATTCCAAGTTCCATTTGTAAATGTTCCCACCGATGGTGTATAGACTGGATTTCTGAATCCTGAATTTAATGGTTCATCAACCTTAACGTTTGTAAATTCTGTAGTAGAATTATTTGTTACAGTAACTGTAAAGGTTACGTTAGTATCATAAGCGGGTTGAGAAATATCAACCGTTTTAGTAATAGCTAAGTCATTAACTATTGGTGCATCACAATCTGTAACATTTACATTTAAAGTTGCTGTGTTGGATGTTATACAAGCTGATGCATCTACACGTAAACTAATACTGTAACTTCCCTCATTTGGCCATGTAACTGTAATTGTATGATCCGATGTTTGTCCTCCAGATACTATTGTACCACCAGATAATGTCCATACGTAATTTGTAAATCCTTGTGGAGCTGTGTACGTGTAAGTATTATTTACACATGTAGCTGTAGGATTAGATAAATCAACAATATCTAAATTGTTAGGTGTTACTGTTACGCTAACTTTAAATATAGTAGCATTACATCTGTCTGACTCGTCAGAGAAACTATAATAAGTATTACCATTAACTAAAGGTGTTGAAGAAGATACTAAATAATTTCCTGCAGAGTCTGTATACCAATTGCCTGAATTAATTTGATTAAGATTTGCAACCGTTGCATTTTCATTTTGACAGAAACTTAAACTACTTTCTTGGATATTTTCTTGAACTTGATCTATAGTAACCGTAACCTCTGCTCCAACTGTTGAAATACATCCGTTAGTTGCCACTGCATGCGCATAATAAACAGAACCATTTACTAACGCTGTGTTAATATCTAACTCATTACCAGCAGCATCTTTCCAAATTACTGTGTTACCAGCAGTATTTAAATTATAAACCGTTGGGTATTGTGCCGAACAATACGTTTGATTTGAAGGAATATTAGTTGGAACTGGCACATCAAATAAAATAACTTGAACTGCAATCCTTGTTGTTCCTTCACATCCATCAACTACTAATGCAACGTAATAAGTTGTTTCGTCTTCTAGTAAAGTTGTTGGTGCTAATGGTGTTCCTAGTGTAGGAGATGAATACCACACAACATCAGTTTCTTGAACATCTAAATCATTTACTGTTGCATTTGCTGAATAACAAAATCTTTGAGTTGTTTGTACTACTGTTGGTGTACCCACTTGTGTAAACTGAACTGTAACTGCAAAACGCTCGGTTAAAGTACAAGCTGATGTGCTATCGTAATCTGCATAATACGTTGTACCTGCTGTCAATAAAACTGTATCAGCTAAAGGAGTTCCACCTGTTAATTGATTGTACCAAACCACATTTGGCTCGTTAACTTGTAAATCTGCAATTGTTGGGCTATCTATTTGACAGAAAATTTGAATATTTTCTCCAGTGATAGAACCATTATTAAGATTAACTGTAACTTCTACATAATCTGTACTATAACAAACTGTATTATTTGTCGAATTAGCAGTAGAATATCCATAATAAATTTGACCGTCAACTAAGGCAGCTGTGTTTGCTAATTGGGTTCCTCCAACAGAAGTAAACCATACTACATTTGTACCTGACACTTGTAAATCTGCAACTGTAGGGTTATTAGCTAAACAAAAAGATTGATTTGTATTAGTAACTGTTGGTCCAGTTACAGTAGTTATTGATACTACAACTTCAAAACGAGTGGTTACACTACAAGCTGCTGAATCAAAATCTGCATAATAGGTTGTACCATCAACTAATGGTGTTGTTGCATCTAATACAGTTCCTCCTGTAGCAGAATCATACCAAACAATATTAGATTGGTCTAATTGTAAATCTGCAATAGTTGGATTTGCAGATGCACAGAACTCTTGATTTTGATTTCCAGAAATTGCAATAACATCAAAGTCAACTGTTACTGCTAAATAATCTGTACTTGTACAACCTGTACCATCTTGTAATACAGCAGTAGCATACGCATAATATACTTCACCATCCACAAGAGGTGTTGAGGCATTTAATAGGGTTCCGTTAGGTAGTGGAGCATTGTACCAAACAATACCATTACCTGTAGCTTCTAAATCTGCAACCGTTGGATTTGCAGCCTCACAAAATGTTTGAGTTGCAAAATTAGTTGTAGGAGTCGATACATCCGGAATAGTTACTGTTACAGCTAATCTTTGGGATCCCTCACAACCTTGTGCTGTAATTAAAGCTGCATAATACGTATTTCCATTTACTAAACTTGTTGTAGATGCTAACGGAGTCCCTCCAGTTGAGTCAGCATACCAAAAAATATCTTGATTAGCCGTATCTAAATCAGCAATCGTAGGATTAGTTGAACTACAAAACTCTTGGTTTGTATTAATGTCAATAGGTAATCCCACTGGTGTAATTTCCACTCTAACTTCTGTACGAGGTTCACTCTCACAACCCGATGAGTTTTGAACTGCAGCGTAATACACGCCATTATTAGTTACAACTGTCGTGTTAGGTAAAACGTTACCTCCTACTAGAGCATCATACCAAATAATGGATGGCTGATCAAATAAAATATCGGCTAATGTAGCATTAGAATTTTCACAGAAAATCTGATTTCCTTGAGTAACTAATACTGGCGGAACAACGGTTTGGAAATTTAATTCCACAGCTTTTAAGTTTGTCGTGTCAGCACAAGTTTCGTCACTAGATAAGGTTACATAAAAAGTTACTGTAGGTTGAGTTAATCCTGAAACTGTTAAAATATTATTGTTTACTGTATAAGTAACATTATTAACAATTCCTGATGTAATAGGCATTGTTCCTTGAGCGTCAAAATACCATTGATACTGTGGATTTGTATAATTAGACGCCGCCGTAATTGTAACATCAGAAATTTGACAACCTGTACCAGTTGTAGTGTATGTAATAGTAGAAGGATCTGTTAAGCTAGGAACTGTAAATTCTACGCGTGCACGATCTGCAGGTAAAGACATACAAAATTCATCAGAAGCAACTCCTACTAAATATGTATAAGTTCCAGGAGCTAATCCTGTTAAACTTAATGTAGATGAAGTTTGTCCATTTACTAAATTTTGAGTCCCATTCTCTAAAACGTACCACTCATATAAAGGGTTTGTTATAGTTACTCCAGGTTCAGGAGTCGCACTCAATTGAACATTTCCGTTACAACGATCTGCAGAATCTAAAGTAGCTGCTAGTGTTAGAGCGTTTGCTGGCGCAGAAGTTTTTACTGTAAATGTAATCGGTGCTCTACTCATAACATTACATCCTGATCTTACGGCTTGAACAAAATACGTATATGTTTGCCCCGCAACTAAATTAGAAGGAATTGTGAATGTATTGCCTGAGCCTACTATATTAGCGTTAGCTCCTATTCCATCATACCAATTATAAGTTGTACAACTATCTGTATTTACTAATTCTATTGTTTGACCTTTACAAACGGATAAATTATTAAGATCTAAATCTACCAAATCAACATTTGGCTGTCTACTTATCGAGTATACTCTTAGTTGTTCTAAAACTCCAGCAACTCCGCCAGAACTTATTCGAATAGCATCAAAGACTACCCCATTAGGTTGTACTGTAAGTTCATAGACATTACTTCCTGATAATAAACTTAAGGTAATTAAATTAGAATTTGCTATAATAGGATTTCCTACAGGAGTGGCACCTAAATATTTTTGAATAGATATATTTGATAATAAGGTTAGATCTAATAATGCTCCCGGACTTTCTAGTTTAAATTTAACAACGTCATTTAAGGTACTTACAGTAGAGAATTTACCCGTAATTTGAGAAGCTGCAAGCACACCTACTAAGTTGTTCATCACCGCAAAATTATTAGGATTTGCATCTAACAAGTTTTCCGCATTTACTACATTAACTAGGGAGTTTGCAACTCCAATACCTAAATCTAAGCTTCCGTATAATACATCATTTAAATCCTGTGTAGGACATGTTGGAGTTGAATTCTCTATTTCTTTATAATAAGCTGAATAAACTCTTATAGATTCTAAAACAGTTACCAATGATCCTAACCTAACACGAACTCCTTTAGAAACAATAGGTACATTGTCGTTATTGGTTGGGATATATGAATATTCATAAACATTTTGTCCCGCTAATAAACCTAAAAGTCTACCATTAACAACATTAGCATTTCCTAAAGTTACAGTTTGATTATTAACACGAGTAATTGGTTGTACAGATACTCCAGTTGCTAAACTAAGTACACTAAATCCACCTCCGAATTTTACTGTAACTGGTGTACCTACAGGAATATCATTTTCAAAGAAAATATCTACATAAGTACTTCCTAAACCTAGTAAACCAACTGCACTATTTAAAGTTGCATAAGTTTGTAAGTTAGAGCCCACTATGTTCTCTTCGTTTGATACTCCACCTAATAAATTTATTCCTTGACGTTCTATGGCTTGAGAAGGATAAATTGTTTTATATACAGGACATGCAACAGGATCTATTACAGTTACAGTTATAAGTTTTGTCTGCGTACAAGCACCTTGTACGGATTGCACAGTAAATAAATAGGAACCCGCAGATGTAAACGGTCCTACTACATTTCCATTAACCGGTATGTTATCGGAATTAGTAATAGTTACGTTACCCGATGATGTATATTGTATAGTGGCTGATTCACCAATATTTATAGTTTGATTAATTTGAGTAACTTCAAAATCATGACCAGGTATAATTGTTACATTAATAGGTTGTAAAATACTTTGACATTCTAACTGAGTATTAGAAGTAGCTACGTAATATAAACCAGAGATGTCAATAGCTGTAGCGACGTCATTTGGTACAACTTCATTATTAGAATTGTAGAATGTATACGTGTATGATGAACTTTGATTTGTAATAGCATCAAATAAATTCACAGTTCCACAATTTGTTAAATCAATTGTTGCTGCTGGATCAGGTCGATCTGCTGGATTTACTAAAACTGCTTTTAAATCTCCTGTATTGCTACAATTTGTTCCTTGTATTTGTATAGAAATATAATATGTTATAGCTTGTGTTAAACCTGAAGCTTGTAACTGATTGTTTTGCACCGTATATGTTACTCCTACATGATTTTGATAACCTGTAAGAATTTCATCTGTTCCTGCTGCATCTGCATAAAATCTAAATACAGCATTGGTATAAGTTGCATTAGTTGGAGATAAAACAACCTCATCACTACAATTTGCAGTTAAAGTAGCATCAATTGTAACATCAAACGCAGTTGGCGTAGGTATAACTGTAAACTTAAAAGGTGTACGTGTTAAAACTTGACATGTGTTACGAACAGCTTGTACATAATAGGTATAGGTTCCTGGAGCTAATGTAGAGGGAACAATAAAAGTTTGCCCACTTGACACTTGATTTGCATTAGCATCTGGACCATCAAACCATAGATAAGAACTACATGGATCAGGCATTTGTAATTCAAAAACTTGCCCTGAACATGCTAAATTATCTGGATTTTCTAAAGCCGAAATAACATCGATTTTAGGACTTCTTTCAAAAGAATATACACGTAATTGTTCCAAAGCAGAAACTGCTCCTGCTCTAATTAATCGTACCCCATCAAATGGTCCATCGTTTGAATTTATGATAATATTCCCTGTAGTATTACCCGAAAGTAACTCTAATGAAATTAAGTTAGAATCCACAGGAATTGGATTTCCTATAGGAGAGGATCCTAAATATTTTTGAACCGATATACCGGATAATAAGGATAAATTTAATAGTGTACCTGGTGTACCTATTTTAATTTTAACAACATCTGTTGGTGAGCTAATTGTTGCGAATCTAGCTGTTATTTGGGTTCCTGTTAAAACACCTACAAGATTATTCATCACGGCATAATTATCAGGATTTGAATCCAATAAGTTTGAAGCTTCAGATACATAAACTAACGCATTTGCTACACCTAAACCTAAATCTAAACTACCGTATAAAACATCAACTAAATCTTGAGTTGGACAAGTTACAGGTTGAGTAGCTACTTGTTCATAATAAGCTCCATATACTTTAGCTGTTTCAGCTACTGTAATTAAACCTCCTAAAGCAACACGCACTCCTCTGTAGGCTGCAACAGTATTATTAGCAGTTGGAGTAAAAGTAAACTCATAAACATTTTCCCCTGCAAGTAAACCTAATAATCTACCGCTTACCAATTGAGGTAATCCTATTAATGATGAAGAAGTATTAGAACTATTTCTATTTATAGCCTGAACACTTAAGCCATTTGCTAAACTTAAAACCGTACTACCAGTTCCTAATTTTACGGTTACAGGAGTTCCTGCTGGTACATTATCCGGAAAAATTATATCAACATAAACACTTCCTAAACCTAAAATATTAGCTACAGAATAAAGAGTTGCATAATTTTGCGTATCTGCATCAACTATGTTGGATACGTTTTCAATATTCCCAAGTAAACCAATAATTGTTCTTGGAATGGCTTGGTTTGCATAAACCCTGTTATACATTGGGTAACAAGTTGCTGGGTCGATAACATTAACTGTTACAACTTGTGTTTGTAAACATTGACCTAAAGAGGATTTAACATAATAAAAATACTGACCAGGATCTGTAAAAGGTCCAACTACGTTACCTTGTATAGGTGTATTAGTAGCATCATATATAGTAACAGATCCTGCTGATGTATAGGTAATTGTAGCTGTATTACCTACCGCTACAGCATAATTTATTGGAGAAACAGTAAAATCATGTCCTGGAATAATGTTTACATTTATGGCATTTTTAATACTACTACATAGAATATTAGCATCAGTTGCAACAACGTAATAGGTTCCTGTTGTTGAAATACTTTGTACAGCGTCTGGAGCTAAAAGCTCATTATTAGCATTATAAAAAGTATACGTTAAATTTTGATCAAAATTATTTATGGCATCATAAAGATTTACAAAACCACAATTGGTAAGATTAGAAACTACATCTACAATTGGTCTTTCTGGTGCTTCAACTACTACCTCTTTTAAACTTCCGTTTGCATTTGTACAAGATGTTCCAGGAATTTCTATAGAAACATAATAGCTTCTTGTAATGTCTAAATTTTCAATTTTTAATTGATTATTATCTAACGTATATACAACACCTGGATGCCCTGTAAATGCTGAAGTAATTTCTTCTGTACGGTTTTGATCTGTATAAAAACGATAAATTTCATTTGAGAAATTATCATTTGTAGGAGCTATAATGGCTAAATTATCACAATCTGCTAAAATAGGACTTGTAACATTTATGGCGTTAGCATCAGGTTGATCGATAACGTTTATAGTTACAGCTTGTCTTGACATAACTTCGCAATTATTTCTTACAGCTTGTACGTAATATGTATAATTTCCAAAGGCTAGGTTGTCCGGAATTGTATAACTCCCTGTATTAGACAAAGCTGTTGTAGATGTAGACGTTTCATACCACTTATACGTAGTACAATAGGATTGGTTTAAATTTAAAGTTGTTCCTCTACATACTGTATAATTTAAGGGATCAATTTGAGATAAAGAAACTTTTGGTTTTCTTTCTATTTTATAAATGTCTAAAAATCCTAATACATTTAAAACTCCTCCAAAACGTAATTCTATTCTATCCCAGGGTGTAGCCACAGGGTCATTGATTCTTAATAAATATCTATTTTGATTACCCGATAATAAAGTTAAATCTAAAATATTAACATCTAGCGACTTAACACCCTCTACTGGAACATTACCATTGTATCTTCTATAAAATAAACCATTAATCAAGTTTACATTAATGGCTCCGTTAGGGTTAGCTAACTCAATTTCAATTATATCTGTAGGCATTGATAGTGAATAATAAACAGGTGTTAAATACGCATCTGCTGCCACGTTTACTCCCGCGTACATGCGAGAATATGTAGTTGGATCACTATCCATAAAATTTCGAGGATTATTAACTCCTACTGTTCCATTAGCAATAGTAACACCGTATCCTCTAGTTCCACTTAAAACATCAATAATTTCCGAACCACATGCAGGACTAGGATTTTCTTGCATGTAATAGGCATCGTAAACCTTAATATTTCCTGCTAATGCAAGTACTCCACCAAATACGATACGAACACCATTAACTTGAGCATTAGCATTATTTCTTCTAGGTACAAAGGTGACTTCATATTCATTTGTACCACTTAATAAACCTAAAACCGTACCATCAACTGTATAAATATCACTGGCAATACTCCTATTTGTATTTGATGTAATATTCATACCATAAAAACTTGTCCCTGATATTAAATTTAATAAACTATATTCTGTACCTAACTTAACAGTAATTGGAGTACCTAACGGTACATTAGTGGGAAATTGTAAATCTATATAACTTGAACCTAAGCCAAGTAATCCTACAACCGAGGTAAGTGTAGCGTGTGTAGCCGTATTACCATCAGCTGCATTATTTGCATTAGTAACAAATCCTAAACCTGGAGTTCGAGGAATTGCATTAGTTGCATAAACACGTGTTTGTGGTATCGGACATACCGCAGGGTCATATACATTGATAATAACTTGAACCTTTCTTTCACATCCTGCATAAGCAGATTTCACTTCATACAAATATGTTCCAGGTTGAGCAAAAGGGCCAACTTGGTTAGATGAACTTGAAATGTTTGTGTTTAAATTGGTATACGTAATAACTGCCCCACTAGTAGTTGAAGAAGCATTTATTTGCCCGACCTCATTTATTGGAAGTGCAATTGAAGTTTCTGTAATACGTAAATCTGGTAATGGGGTTACCGTTACATTAACAATATTTTCCTCGAATCCACATAATAAAGATGCACGTGCTCTAACTCGATATTGACCAGAAGTAGATATATTATACTGATCAGCTTGTAAAAGAGTATTCTCCGGAAGTTTGTACACCTCAAACAAATCATCATCGTCACGAGTTCCTCCTGCTGGTTGTATAGCATCTAATATATTTACAGTTCCACAGCCTGATAAGGTACTCTGAATTGTATTTTTATAATAGTTTCTTCGAATTACTGTATAGGATCTTCCGTTGTTAGACGGATTAATTACTACCCCTTGTTCATTAACTCTAGCAGCATAATACGTTCTGTCTCTATCTAAATCTGAAATATTTAAACGATACGTATTAGTATTTCTTTCTAAACTATATCTTGTAGTACCATGACCTGTAAAATTTTCATTTAA
Organism: Lachnospiraceae bacterium; assembly: GCA_963595625.1. Lineage (GTDB taxonomy): Bacteria > Bacteroidota > Bacteroidia > Flavobacteriales > Flavobacteriaceae > Flavobacterium. The sequence goes on from CAVBJB010000009.1 coordinate 12,412, forward strand.
AGGTATAGTAAATTCAGGATCTGCGTAAAATCTAATTCTATTACTGTAGGGAGCTGTTAAAATTGTACTAATTAAAGAAATGTTATTATTACAATCTTGAGCTGATATAATAGAAATTCCTGCAATTGAGGTGTCGTCAAAAACAACAAGTTCATTTTCTACCTCATTTGTACTTACAATTTCTCGGTCATTTGTTTCACTGCCCGAAAAGAATTCCCAAAAATCTAATTTGTCTGTAGTTACTGCTCTCACCATGGTAAAAAACAATAAAAAGACAATCAGCCATATGTATGGCTTCTTCTTTAAAGTATTTATCCGATTCATAAAAGAAAAATTTGTTTTGTAGTTATTAAATTGAATGTCATGTATTTCATTCCATTTAGTTTATATAACATGCTTTAACGGATATTATTATTTAATTAAGTTAATTTTTGAAATAATATCTCACAAAAATTTATTTAATGTTTTAAGTAAATCTGTTAACAAATCCTTTAAAAACATAGGTTTTTAAATTAAAATGTTTAATTTAGAAGCTCTAATACATACTGCAAATGAATTACAATATTTTATGGGTTGATGATGAAATAGACTTGTTAAAACCTCAAATTTTATTTTTACAGAATAAAGACATTACGGTTACAACAGCAAATAATGGTACTGATGCTATAGAACTTTTTCAAGACAATCATTTCGATCTTGTAATTTTAGATGAAAATATGCCAGGACTTTCTGGACTTGATACACTTGTAGAATTAAAAAAAATAAATGCTATTACTCCTATTTTTATGCTAACTAAAAGCGAAGAAGAAAGAATTATGGAGGAGGCAATTGGATCTCAAATCAACAGGTACTTAATAAAGCCGACTACTTCGGCTAATATATATGCTGCAATTATTCAGGAATTAAATGGGAAAACCATAATTTCTGAATCTATTAAAAATGAGTTTTTAACCAATCACAGACGTTTAAGTTTAGAAATTAATAATTTAAGAGATCACGAGGATTTTACAAACTTTTATAATGAAATTGTAGCTTGGGAAATTAAAGCCAATAATATTGATAGGAATTTCTCAAACTTATTAATTGATTTAAAGCAACAAGCCAATATACAGTTTGCTAAATATATTGAAAACAATTACGAAGAGTGGTTTGCAGATCCAGAAATGGACAGACCTGTTCTTTCACATGAAATTTTTAAAAAATATATAATTCCTAAATTAAAACAAGAATCTAACGATTCGTATCTAGTAATCGTAATCGATAATTTACGATTAGATCAATGGCGTGTTTTACAACCAGAAATTCTCCAATACTACAATTTAATAAAGGAAACTACCTATTACTCAATCTTACCAACAGCTACTCAATATTCGCGTAACGCTATATTTTCTGGGCTAACTCCATTGGAGATGAAAAAACAACATCCGGATTATTGGAGAGATGATGTGGACGAAGGTTTAAAAAATGAATTTGAATTTGAATATTTAAAAGCACAATTAAAAAGATTTAGACTTGAAATCCCTGCAGATTATATTAAAATATCAGGGGTAAACGACGGCGAAAAATTTCTAAAAAACTTAAAGCAGTATAAAAACAACAAACTTACTACTTTGGTATATAACTTTATAGACATGCTTTCTCACGCGCGTACCGATTCTAAAATAATGCGTGAACTTTCTGCCAACGACCAATCCTATAGAGATATAACACAAGCGTGGTTTAAAAATTCATCGTTAAAAGAAATTATAAAAGCTGCAAGTAAAGAAGGACTAAAACTAATTATCACAACCGATCATGGTACTGTTGAAGTTAAACGTGCCTCAACAGTAATTGGCGATAAGGAAACTAGCTTAAACTTACGTTACAAAACGGGTAAAAGTTTAACTTTTCAGGATAAAGATGTTTACCACGTAGCAAATCCAAACAAAATAGGTTTACCTAGCATAAATATGAGCAGTAGCTTTATATTTGCTAAGTATGATTATTTATTAGCGTACAGAAACAATTACAACCATTACGCCAATTACTATAAAAACACCTACCAACACGGTGGAATATCTATGGAAGAAATGATAATCCCTTTTTTAATATTAGATCCTAAATAGATAAATTTGTAAAAAATAAAATATGGAACTTATTTACGGCCTAGCCGACATAAATACAATAGCTAAACAAGTTATCGAACAAGCTAAAAATAAAGTCATACTTTTTGATGCACAAATGGGTGCCGGAAAAACTACTTTAATAAAAGCTATCCTAAATAATTTAGGGGTGCAAGACGCTACCTCTAGTCCTACTTTTTCATTAGTTAACGAGTATAAAATTAAAGATAACCAAACGGTATATCATTTTGATTTATACAGATTAAATGATGAAGAAGAAGCGTATGATTTTGGAATTGAAGAATATTTATATTCCGACAACTGGTGTTTTATTGAATGGCCCGAAAAAGCCCCTAATTTAATGCCACAAAATCATTCTGTTATTACCATTACTATTGAACCAGACTCTAACCGAAAACTGACTTTTAAACACCAATAACTATGTCATTATCCTCATTTGCATCTGCAGGTTTTATGCCTTTGGAAGAAAAACTAGAAATTCCAATTCATAAAAGTAGTCTACATATTGGTATTCCGAAAGAAAAATATTATCAGGAAAAGCGCATCGCCTTAACCCCGGACTCTGTACAATCTTTAGTAAACAACGGTCATCGTGTTTTGATTGAAAAGGGGGCTGGGGAAAATGCTACATTTTCTGACGCAGACTACATTAAAGCAGGTGCCGAAATTACAGCTGATATTGATAAAATTTTTAAATGCCCTATAATTTTAAAAATTGAACCTTTGTCAGAAGATGAGATAAATTTGGTACAACCCAAAACCATTGTAATATCAGCTCTTCAAATAAAAACGCGCACAAAAGTTTATTTTGAAAAATTATTACAAAAAAAGATCATTGCTTTAGCTTACGAATATATTCAGGATGTAGACGGTTGTTTCCCTGCTGTACGAGCTTTAAGTGAAATTGCTGGTACTGCCTCTATCTTAATAGCCTCTGAACTTATGGCTAACAGTGCGGTTTCAAGAGGGATGCTTTTTGGAAATATTACGGGAGTACGACCAACAGAAGTTTTAATTTTAGGATCTGGGACCGTGGCTGAATATGCTGCCAAAACAGCAATTGCTTTAGGAGCAAGTGTAAAAGTTTTTGATAATAACATTACAAAACTTAGACGTTTACAAACTAATCTTAGTATGCCAATATATACCTCAACACTACAACAAAAAACATTACTTAAAGCTTTAATGCGTTGTGATGTTGCTATTGGTGCAAAAAGAGGGAGTTCGAGAGCTCCAATCTTAGTAACGCAATCCATGATGGAAAACATGAAAAAAGGTGCAGTTATTGTAGATGTTTCTATTGATACAGGAGGATGTTTCGAATCTTCCGAAGTTACTACGCACGAAAAACCTACGTTCATTAAAAACGATGTAATTCATTATTGCGTACCTAATATCCCATCACGATACGCACGTACATCATCCATGTCTATAAGCAATATGATTGAACCAATATTATTAGAAATTGCTGAAAATGGAGGGGTTGAACAATCTATTAGTTTTAATAAAGGAATTAGAGAAGGGGTATACTGTTATCAAGGAATTTTAACTAAGAAAAACATAGCCGATTGGTTTGGTTTAGAATATCGAGATTTAAATTTACTATTGATGTAAAAAGTCGTACTTTTGCATAAAAATACAGAACATGTCATTTATACAACGTTTAGGATATTATTTAATAGGATTAATGATTGGTGCTTTTGCCGTTTATTTTTTCTTACAACAAAAAGGAACACAAACATTTTGCTACATGCCTAACTGTCGTGTTTTAAAAGACTTACGCAGTAAACCTTTTGATCCTTCTAAAGATTCTCAAAATTTCATGAAGGAAAATAAAATGACTACGGAAGACATTACCTTATCGTTAACACACGGTGACGTTGATTTTTCAAGGTCAAATATTCAGGAAGGAAATGGAAAAGTTTATATAGTTACAGGCAGAAACAGCCAAAATGAAGAGGTAGAATTAGAATTGTTAAACTACACAGATCGAGTAGTTTTAAAAAGTATAAAAAAATTGTAGTTTTTTTCTTGTTTTCTAAAATATAAATTATATATTTGTACTATATAATTAGGGCGATTAGCTCAGCTGGTTCAGAGCACCTCGTTTACACCGAGGGGGTCAGGGGTTCGAATCCCTTATC
>CAVBJB010000010.1:0-16355 GCA_963595625.1 Lachnospiraceae bacterium
ATCTATTACTTTTTAGATAAGCCAGCTGGAATAACGGACAATTTTTCTAAGTTTCAAGCAGCATATTGGATAGAAAAAGCACTTTCTGTAGATAACTTATTTGTTTTTATCTTGGTATTTAAATTCTTTAAAGTCCCAAAAGAATTTCAACATAAAGTATTATTTTGGGGTGTAATAGGTGCACTTGTATTTAGGGCAATCTTTATTTTTGCAGGTGTTGAATTAATTAACTTAACTTATTTACCTGAATTTACAATAGGAGATTGGAATTTTAATCTGGGTAATCATGGAGAAGAACACGCAAACTTTGTAACTAAAGAATTTTTTAGACCTAATGTTATTCTTACTGTTTTTGGTATTTTCTTAATTGTTGCAGGAATAAAATCTTGGGGAAATCATGAAGACGAATCAGAGGATAAAGATTTAAGTAAAAATTTAGGCGTACGCTTGGTACATAAATTTTACAAAGTGTCACCCGATTTTGATGGGGATAAATTTTTTACTATAAAAAACGGCATAAAAATGGCAACCCCATTATTTGTAGCAGTTGCAGTAATAGAAATAACAGATTTAGTTTTTGCGGTTGATAGTATACCTGCAATTTTTGCAATAGCACCAGATGATCCTTTTATCCTATACACTTCAAATATATTTGCTATACTTGGATTAAGATCCTTGTACTTTTTATTAGCTAATTCCATGGACTTATTCTCTAAATTAAACTATGGATTAGCTGTAATACTAACGTTTATAGGTATAAAAATGATTATTATGCCATTTTATCATTTTGATTCAACCGTATCCTTATCTATCATTGGTAGTGTTTTAGCAATATCTGTTATATGGTCGCTTTTGAGTAAAAAAAATAAATCTATAGGAGAATCATAAAAAAAGCTGGCCTAGGCCAGCTTTTTATTTTAATAAAATTCCTTTTTTATTTATCACAGGGATATTTATTGTTGCATTTGCATTTATTGTATTGGTTCTAAATACAAAAGTTTTATCAAACAATTGATTATTTATAAAGTAGCTTACACTAAACTCATTATTTAGTTGTAAAACATTATTCTCTAGCAATTCAACTTTAATAAAAGATTTTGCAGGAACCTCCTTAAACGCATGTCTAAAAGTACCTGTTTTTCTTTGTTCTCCATTAATTAATCCATAAGCTCTAGATACTACAATAGCCATCTCTAAAGTCTCATCCGTATCATTAATTAAATAAGCGTACCAAGAATTTTCTTGAAAATCTTCATTCCATTCGCTCACAGCAGCTACATAAACATTTTCAACCTTAGGTATAATAATATCTTTTTTCATTAGTTATATAGTAATTAAATGCAAAAATAACATTTAATCGTAAGATATAGAAACTAAAAATTTTAAAGAAAATGAAAAAAGGATTATTAACATTAGCAATTCTAGCTATTACTCTAGTAGGTTGTAAAAAAGAAGAGAAAGTTGTAATTGATACTACAAATACTGACACTTTAGTAGTGGATGAAACCTCATCGGTTATAGACGATACGGTTACTGTAGAAACGGACGCAACTACTAATGCATCTACAGGTTGGCAAGGTAAATATAAAGGTCAAATACCATGTGTAAGTTGTGATGGTATTATTGCAACATTAGAGTTACGAAACGATATGACATATACAGCCTCTAGTATGTTTACTGAAAGAGATAAAAAACCAATTGATTTTGATGGTAAATTTACTTGGTTAGAAAAAGAAAAAACATTGCAACTAGATGTTGCGGGAGATAAACGTAAATTTGAAGTTGTTAACGGCGGAATAGTTCCGTTAGATAGAGACGGAAAAAGATTCCCTTCTACTAAAGGAACAGATATTCCAGATAACGGAGAATACTTCCTTAAAAAACAATAATATAATACATGTATAAATTTTTAAACTCTTTAAGTATTACAGCTTTAGTAATATTTAGTTCATGCCAAAACAAAACTGATAGTTTAGAACCTACTATAACAAAAGACAGTTTAATTGTAGCAGAAAAACAAGTTGAGACTATTGAAGAGTTACAAGAAGTAGATTTAATTGGAAAATATACCGGAGAGATTCCTTGCAAAAACTGCGATTATTCTGAGCTTTGGTATGAATTTTCTACTAATAAAAAATTTATTTTAAGTGAGCTATCTTTAGATAAACCGCTTGAACCAAAAACAAAAAAAGGAGTTTGGAAATTTGACACACAAAATAAAATTGTAACATTAAATATTGATAAAAAGGATGATGTTAAGTTTAGACTTACACCATCTGGTAAATTGATACAATTAGATAAAGACAATAAAGATTTAAGTAAAGAAGATTCTGATTACTATGTATTTACTAAAATCAAGAAATAAAAAAGGCTGAAGTTAACTTCAGCCTTTTTACTTATATGTTTGTTTTAAATTGTTCTAAAAATCTAATATCGTTTTCATAGAACATTCTAATATCTCCAATTTGATATAAAAGCATAGCAATACGCTCAATCCCCATACCAAATGCAAAACCGTTATACGTATCTGCATCAATGTTACAGTTTTTAAGAACGTTAGGATCTACCATACCACATCCCATAATCTCTAACCAACCCGTACCTTTAGTAATACGGTAATCCGTTTCAGTTTTTAACCCCCAATATACATCAACCTCAGCAGAGGGCTCTGTAAACGGGAAATAAGATGGGCGTAAACGTATTTTAGACTTACCAAACATCTCTTTTGTAAAATATAAAAGCGTTTGTTTTAAATCAGCATACGACACATTTTTATCGATATATAAACCTTCTACTTGGTGGAATATACAGTGAGAACGAGATGAAATCGCTTCATTACGGAACACACGTCCTGGAGAAATTGTACGAATTGGTGGCTCATTAGCCTCCATATATCTCGCTTGGATAGACGATGTTTGTGTACGTAATAAAATATCTGGATTTGTTTGGATAAAAAAAGTATCCTGCATATCTCTTGCTGGGTGATATTCCGGTAAGTTTAATGCGGTAAAATTATGCCAATCATCCTCAATTTCTGGACCTTCAGAAACGTTAAATCCAATGTTAGAAAATATATCTATAATCTGATTTTTTACAATAGATATAGGATGGCGAGAACCCATTTTAAAAGGTTCGCCAGGACGAGTTAAATCACCAAATAATCCTGCTGATTCAACTTTACTTTCTAATGCATCTTGGATGGTTTTAACCTTTTCCTCAGCTGCATTTTTAAGCTCATTAATTATTTGACCAAATTCTTTTTTTTGATCGTTTGGAACGTTCTTAAACTCGGCAAATAATTCTTTTAAAATACCTTTACTTCCTAAGAATTTAATTCTGAAAGCTTCTAAAGTCTCTTTATTATCAGTTGAAAAAGCATTAGCTTCTCCAATATATTCTTTTATCTTATCTATCATTGTAATAATCAATATAGACTGCAAATTTACAAATTATATTTTTTTAAGACTAAGGAAACACATAAACTTTCTGCAATGTTTTAAAAAACAAAAGTCTATCCCTAGGGATAGACTGTTTTAAATATAATTTCTTTCTGAAAAGTAAGTTACAATAGCCTCTTTCATTAAAACTTGTTGCTCACCCGCTTTAAGATTTGGTAATAACTCTTTAACCTTATAATGCGGCCATCCGTCTGCATCATAAAAATCAAATTCGTAATAACCATAAGGTTCTAACAACCTGCATATCGCAATATGCATTAAGTTAACCTTCTCGTCTTTTTTATATTTTTTATTAAATTGCCCTAACTCCTGTACTCCTATTAAGTAAATTATTGAGTCTAAGTCTAAGGTATCTCCGTCTGCAAATTGATTGGATATTTTTTCAACCAATAGCTCCCATTTATGTTTTAAATCTAAATCTCTAGACATGTATGTTTAATCTTTATTAAAATACAAATATACTAACTTGAAAGTTGTTAGGTCAATAAAACCTATATTTGCAGCTTTAAAAAAATAATTTCATGATTTTTATTGACATTGTCTTAGGTGGAGTACTTATTTGGGGAACGATTAAAGGGGTTAAACAAGGCTTTTTTTCAGCTTTAACTTCATTTGTTTCTTATGTTTTAGGAATTTATTTAGCCATTAAATTTTCTTACATGGTAAGCGAAGTTTTGGCGCAATCTGTATCATGGAACCCTAAAACCATAGAAATTTGTGCCTTTGGGATAACCTTTGTTGGTGTAGTTATTGCCATGTACTTTATAGCAAAAGTATTTACAAAATTGGCCGATTGGGCTCATTTAGGATGGATTAACCGTTTACTTGGAGGTTTGTTTGGTCTTTTAAAATTTACTTTAATTTTAAGTGTGTTTTTAAACTTGTTCGAAAAAATAAACTTTAATAATTTTTTTATGAGTGAAGAAACAAAGCAGGCATCCGTGTTTTATGATAAAGTACAATACACCTCGCAGCTTGTATATCCACAATTAGAAGAGTGGTATGACGACTTAAAGCAAAAATCAATTGAAAAGGAAAATTTAGATGAGAATATATAAAAAAAAACTGAAGCCTAAAGCTTCAGTTTTTTTATGTCTTTATCTAAAATCCATCCTTGTTTACCATCCTGAATCTGAATTTTACTCCACGTGTGGTTGCTATCTAAAACTAATACCTTAGTTCCTTCGTGTAGTGTAAAAGCCTCTTCGGCGGTAGCTTTAGGTTCACTGCTTACCTTTACAACATCTGTAAAAACAACAGCATAAACTTCTTTATCTACTATTGATTTATTTTTAAAACCAGCAGCTATACTTACAATTCCTATAGCTATAGCAACAAAAATAAAAATGAAAAATATTCTTTTTTGAACCGTGGTAGCTCCAAAGTAATATCCCATAAAACTTAACAGCATAACAAAAAAGCTACCTACACCTAACCAAGCCCAAGTGTCATAATGTAACGTATTTACAAAGGACTTAATTAGGTTTGCAAATCCAACTTTAGGAACTTCTTTAATATCATCCAAAGTCATGCGTTGTGCATATTTTAGATTAGTAATAATTTCTGCATCGTTAGGTTTTAAAAGCAATGCCATTTCGTAATTATAAACTGCGGGAGCTATTTGCTTTAATTTATAATAACTATTACCCAAATTAAAATATACCTCTGCCGATTGATAATCTGTTGTTAATGCCTTTTGATAAGCCTCAATTGCTTGTTCGTACTGATCTTTTTGGTAAAAGGAATTTCCTTGAGATACCCACTTTTGTAATTCGGTAGGAGTTGTTGCTCCTACCTGAGTTATGAAATATAACCAAACAAAAATCGATGTTATATATTTAAAACTCTTCATACTTACAATTGTTTATTTAAATCCGTTATCACTTGGCTAGCTGCGTCGTAGTCGTTTTGCATTTCTGTATTAGACGATGGTGCATAACGAGCCATTTCGCAATTTTGCTTTAACTTAATAAAACTTGCAATGGTTGATTTTTGTACACCTTTAGACTCTAATAACTCCTGAATATTATCTGTGCTCATTTCTGAGGTTTCTATATTCAACTTCGCTTTTAAGAAATTGTGTAACGCTTTCTCCATAGCTACATAAAAAGCCTCTTTACTACCAATTTGCTTTTTAGCTTCAGACAAGAATTTCTTCGCTAATTTATCAGATTGTTTAATTTTATTACCAACTACATCATTATCTAAAGCTTCTTTTTTCTTTCTTAAGATAATAACAACCGGAATACCTGCAACAGAAATTACTAATAAAGTCCAGAAAAGTGTTGATCCTAAAAAGTCATTACCAGCTTCAATAAACTGTGCTTCTTGTTTTATGTATGCAAATTCATCTTTAGCAACAACTTCTTGTTTGTTATTTGATGTAGCTCCGCTAGAGGCTAGCGCGTCTCCTTGCTCAACATTTAATTCAATTTCATTGGATGTAATTGTTCTGTATGTTTTAGAACTTAGATCAAAATAAGTAAATGAAATTGGTTTAATAATAAACTTACCTTTTTGCTGCGGAATAATGGTGTAGCGATTTGCTTTACGACCGTTCATTCCAGAGAGAGGAGTTTCAATTTTTTCGATTACTTCTGGTTCAAAAACTTCTAGAGACGATGGTAAATTTACTTCCGGTAAAGAGAATAATTTAAGATTTCCTTTTCCTGAAACTTCAACTAATAAATCTAAAGATTCGCCTGTTTTTAAATTTGTTTTAGAAGGTATAACCTTAAAGTCGAAGGTTCCAACAGCTCCATTAAAATTATCTGGCTTACCTGCTTGTGGCAACTCTTTAACTGTGATAGATTTATTACCCGCAACCACCGATTTTTTACCTTGTTTATATACTGGTCTACCAAAAAAATCAACTTGACCTGTTGGCACATCCATTTCTATATCCAAACGTAAAGGCTCTAATGGGAGCTTACCTGCTTTTTGTGGATAAAGCACTACTTTTCTAATTTCGATTGCTGTATAAACCTCATCGTTAAAAGTTTCTCTAACCGGTTTAAACTCCTTCATCTCTATAAACTGACTCCAAAAGTTGTTAAACTTAGGTGTAGCTGTTTCCTGAGATCCGTAAACGTTACTATAAGGGCTTACATATAATTTATAAACCACAGTGATAGGTTCATTAACGTAAGGATTTACATTAGATATGTTTGCAACTAAATGTACTCCTTCCCCTATTTTACCTTGAGGTTGTTGTAATTGTTGCGGTCTTCCTCCACCTCTTGCAAATCCAAAAGGATCATACCCTTGGTAAGGATCTTCTTCTTCCTTAACAGCGTCTCCAACTTTTACTTGTATAGAATTAGTTTTATACGTTTGGCCGTTAATTTCTATACTTGCTGTTTTAATGGTAAAGATACCTTTACGTGTAGGTGTTAGATAATACGAGTAACTTTTATTGAAAGATTTTTTACCATTTACCCATGAATAGGAAACCGATTGGTTAGGTCCCATAAGAACGTTAAAACCATCAAAATTAGGAGCTTTAAAATTATCTCCATCTTCATTCATAACAAACTCTACACGCAATCTCTCGTTTATACCAATAGACGATTTATTTACCTTAGCCTCAAAGGTTACTTGAGCAAAGGTTTGTTGAGCAAGTAGTAATATAAAAATTAAATACTGTTTCATTTGTAGCGTGTTTACCAGTCTTTTTCGCTTTTTAAAGGCTTACCTTTTACTTCTTGACCTTTTACTTTTTCTTGAATACGTCTTTCCTCATTACTCAAGGCATCTAGCATATTTTGCATTTGTTGCTTATTAGCGTTTGATTGTTGAGGGTTTTGCTGCTTTTGTTCGTCAGGATTAGACTTTTTATTGTCTTTTTGATCTTTATCATCCGGCTTAGGCTGGTCTTGATCTTTTTGATCCTGATCGTCCTGTTTGTCCTTTTGTTGATCTTTATTGTCTTGATTTGGATTCTGATTTTTATCTTGATCCTTGTCCTTGTCTTTATCCTTGTCCTTATCGTTATTTTGCGGCGGATTCTTTTTAAGCATTTCTTTTGCTAACGCGAAGTTGTATCTCGTTTGCTCATCATTAGGATTGTTTCTAAGCGCATTTTTATACGACTCTACAGCTCCTGCATAGTCCTTCTCTGCCATTAAAACATTTCCTAAATTATGAAACGCTTGGTGTTTTTCTTCTTTCGTTGTAGCCGTTTGGATTGCTTTTATATATGCTAATTTAGCCTCACTTTTTTGATTTTGCTTATAAATTGCGTTACCCAAATTATAAGACGCATTTGAGGATGTTGGATTTTTAAACTGAGATTTTCTATAAGAGGCCTCAGCGTTTCTATAATCCTCTTTAGCAAACTGCTTATTTCCGGAAGTAATATTTTTATCTTTTTGTTGTGCTAACGCCGAAACAAACGTGATAAAAACAAATATGAATGTAATACTTATTTTATTTTTCATTTTGTTTGACATTAAATAAGTTAAGTTTTGTTACCCAAGCGGTTTTTCTGTCCAATAAAAATACATCTACAACTAAAAAAAATACTCCAAAGAATAAAAACCACTGAAACTGAGATTCGTAATCTGCTAGTTGTGTTGATTCAAATTCTGTTTGTTGTAGCGTGGCTAATTGGTCTTTTATATACTCTGTTACATCCTTAGTATTACTACCATGTATATACCCTCCATTGCCTTGTTCTGCAATTGTTTTTAAAGTTGAAGTGTTTAAACGCGTTATAACCGTTTCTCCTTGGTTGTCTTTTTTATACCCTTGTACTGTTCCGTTGTATCGAATTGGAATTGGACCTCCTTTTTCTGTTCCTACACCTACAGTTATGATTTGTATTCCTTGTGCTTTAGCTTCCTCAATTGCATCTTCAAATCCCATTTCATGATCTTCTCCATCGGAAATTAAAATTAGAACCTTAGACGTTTTTGGATTATCAAAGGATTTAGTAGCTAACAAAATAGCATCTTGTAGCGCTGTACCTTGAGAAGATACCATATCGGTATTCATATTTTGTAAGTACATTTTAGCTACTGCATAATCCGTAGTTATAGGTAATACTGGATATGCAGATCCGGCATAACCAATAATACCTATACGGTCTGATCCTAATTGATTTATAGTTTGAGATACAATTTGTTTTGCACGTTCTAAACGGTTAGGAGCCATATCCTCAGCCAACATACTTTTAGAGACGTCGATTGCAAAAACTATATCTACACCTTGTCTTTTTACTGTTTCTAGCTTAGTCCCAAATTTAGGATTTACTAAAGCCATTATAATTGCTGCAAGGGCTAAACAGACCACAAACAGTTTTAAAAAAGGTTTGAAAACAGAGGTGTTTGGAGCTAATTGTTCTAAAATGAACGTATCTCCAAATTCTTTTTGTTTCTTTTTCTGCCAAATAAAATTACCTATATACAAAAGCAGTATGACAGGTAATAATACAAAAGCAATAAAATATTTAGGTTGTTCTAGTTCCCACATAATTAAATAAAGCTTCTGTATAAGGTTTTACGTAAAATTAATTCTAGAGCTAAAAGTAGTAAACCAGCTATAGCAAACATGCGGAATTTTTCGTCATAGTTATAATAACGTTGCTCTTCAATTTCAGATGTTTCTAGTTTATTAATCTCAGCATAAATTTTCTCTAACGATTTGTTGTCTGTTGCTCTAAAGTACAGACCATCGGTTGTTTTAGCAATTTGTTTCATTAACTCTTCATCTAATTCAACCTTCATCATCTTAAAAATAAACTGTCCGTTTGGTGCTAATGCAGCAGGAAATTCTGCCATACCATTAGTCCCAATACCAATGGTATATACTTTAATACCAAATTCTTTAGCAATATCTGCTGCCATTCGCGGATCTATAAAACCAGAGTTATTTATACCGTCAGTCAGTAAGATAATGACTTTGCTTTTTGCATCGCTATCTTTTAAACGGTTCACTGCAGTTGCTAAACCTACACCAATACCCGTACCGTCTTGTAAAACTCTGTCGTATTTAATGCCTTTTATTTCATTTAAAACAACAGCTTTATCACTGGTAACTGGCGTTTTTGTATAAGCCTCAGATGCATAAACTACGATACCTATTCTGTCGCTTGGACGTTGACCAACAAATTCTGAAGCTACTTTTTTAAGCGCTTCCATACGATTGGGCTTTAAATCTTTTGCTAACATAGAACCCGAAACGTCTACAGCCATGACAATATCGATACCTCTAGAAGTTTTAGATAAATTAGTTACATCTGTTGTTTGAGGTCTTGCAAGTGCAATTATAAATAGGGCAATGGCTGCCAAACGCAACACTAGTAACATTGGCTTTAATCGTGATAATAAAGTAGGTTTTATTTTAAAACCATTTACCGAACTTATTTTTAAGGTAGCTCCTTGATCGTTTCTTTTAAAATAATACCAAGCTACTAATGCTGGAATTACCAAAAACAACCAAAAAAACTCCGGATTTGCAAAAGTTATATTACTCATTTTTAGTTAATTCAGCTTTTTTAATTTCTATTGAGTTGTATGCACGTTCCGCAACTTGCTTACCTGCTTCATCTCCTTCTTTATGCATAATTAAAACCAATTGTAAACCACCCTCTTGTGAGAAAGCAATAAAGTCATAAAATAACTTTTTTGAAATTTTAGTAATTGGATTAATCATTACAACAGATCCTGCTGCTCTACGTCCTTTTACACCCTCAGGACTTTCAAAATCCATAGTTTTTACAACAATATCTTGTCCACCCTGAGCTTCGATTAATTGTAATCCAGATTCTAATGCGGCATCTAAATCAATCTGTGTATCTTGCTTATACTTAGAGGTGGCAACCATAAAGTGCACATCGTCAAACAAACTTCCTGAAGAAAATAATTGAAGTTCTTTAACCAACGCCATTACCTCTGGGGTAAACATATCTTCATTGTTTTGGCGTATTAAAACCTCTGGCGTATATATTTTGACTCCTGGATTACCGTATTCACTAGAGATCCAATCTTTTTTAAGCATAGCCTTTGCTGATGATCCAAACAAATTAAAATCGGCCAAATAGAAACCAATACCCAAAACAACAACAGCAGCAATACTTAAACCTATAGTTCTTTGTTTTTTTCTACGTTTAGCTAAACGTTCTTGCTCTGCTTGTCGTTTTAATTCTTCTGGTTTAACCTCTTCAATAATTTCTTCAGGTAAAGACTTATCAATAGTCACTATTACATTTTCTATTGATTTTCTGTCCTCAATAATTTCAAAATCTAAAGGTTTAGACTTGGCAAATTTTACCAAATCGGCGTTTTTAAGAATGGATTCTAAAGCTTTAAAAGTTTCGGGCTTAACCGCAATTTTCTTTTCGCGAGCAGCAAATTGTAATGCTGAAATTAACTCCGATGTGGTACTTTCTTTAGCTGGAATATGTATGGTTTCTTCGATATACGATTTTGTAATATCCGTAAGTTCTGTATAATAAGCCTTTACTTCTCCTCTATTTAGAAGATTTTTCTTTTCTAAATTGTTTAGTAAAATAGTTGCTTTTTCTATTGGAGTATTAAATATTATTTCTGGTTCTTTCTCAGCCTTTGGCTTTCTATTCTTCCAAAAATAATACGCTGCAGCAGCTAAACCTCCTAAAAGTAATAAGGCTAGGATATACCAAAAGGTATTTGAAGATTCATTTGCTCTAGAAATCGGTTTAATGTCAAACATTTTTTGTTTTAACGTATCAACCACAACTGGATTTACAGCAATTCTACCAGAATCTGTTAGTATTTGTTTGTCGTTAATTAAAACCGGAAAACTCGGAATTGCATACGAACCCGAGTCAAACTGTGTAACGGCATATTTTTTTATAAACTCTACTTGTGCATCATTTAAAAGTGTATCCGTTGGATAGTTTTCTAACACTTCTAACTGCCCAATATTTTTTAAATCAGGAAAAGATACACGTGTCGCAGGTTTTGCTTTAACTTTTAATGTTACATGAAATTGTGATCCTATTTTAATAGCAGTAGAATCAAATTCTGTAGTTAATTGGGGTTGCTGAGCAAAAGACATGGATGCTACTAACCCTAAAAGTATGGTACTTATTTTTCGCATCGTTATCTTGATTTAAAATAGTTAAGCATTTTCTTTACGTAACTTTCGTCAACTCTAGTGGATAATGCTCCTGCCCCACTTCTCGAAAAGGTTTCTGTAAAATACTTTACTTGATCCTGGTAATGCTTTTCATAAGCTAAACGAGTAGCTTTAGAAGTTGTGTCTACCAAAACCGTTTCACCCGTTTCTGCATCTACCATAGGTACAAAGCCTACATTGGGGAATTTTTCTTCTTTAGCATCGTAGACACGTACCCCCGTAAGATCGTGTTTTTTAGCTGCAATTTTAAGAGTTTGCTCGTATCCATCAACCATAAAATCAGATATAACAAATACTATGGCTTTCTTTTTTTGTATGCTTGATAAATATTTTAATGCCATAGCTAAATCTGTTTTTTTAGATTTAGGTTGAAACTCTATAAGCTCTCTAATAATACGCAATACGTGATGCTTTCCTTTTTTGGGAGGAATAAAAAGTTCGATTTGGTCTGAAAATAAAATCAGACCAATCTTATCGTTATTTTGTGTAGCCGAGAAAGCAAGAGTTGCAGCAATCTCGGTTATTATTTCACTTTTAAGTTGATTTTTTGAACCAAACCTTTCCGATCCAGAGCAATCTACCATTAACATCATGGTTAACTCACGCTCCTCTTCAAAAACTTTAACGTAAGGTTCATTGTATTTTGCTGTAACGTTCCAATCTATGGCGCGCACATCATCCCCAAATTGATATTGTCGAACCTCTGAGAATGTCATACCTCTTCCTTTAAAAGACGTATGGTATTCCCCAGAAAATATATGATCACTTAACCTTTTGGTTTTGATCTCTATTTTTCGAACCTTTTTTAATAATTCTTTCGTATCCATAGTATTTGTTTAGTGGATTAAAGGCTTTTAAAAAGCTAAAAACAAATATTAAGGCACTTCTATCTCGTTAACGATTTTATTAATGATATCTACAGATGTTACATTTTCAGCCTCAGCCTCGTAAGAAACCCCAATACGGTGGCGTAAAACATCATGAACAACGGCACGTACATCTTCAGGAACCACATACCCACGGTGTTTAATGAAGGCGTAACATTTAGCTGCTGTAGCTAGCGCAATAGACCCACGTGGAGAAGATCCAAAACTAATATAGTTTTTAAGAGATTCTAAATTGTATTTTTCAGGGTAACGTGTAGCAAAAATGATATCTAAAATATATTTTTCAATCTTTTCATCCATGTAAACCTCACGAACCGCTTGTTGTGCTCTTAAAATTTGCTCAACACTAATTACTTGGTTTACCTTTTGGAAACTTCCTGCTAGGTTTTGTCTAATTACCAAACGCTCATCCTCTAATTTAGGATAATCAATTACTGTTTTAAGCATAAAACGGTCTACTTGCGCTTCTGGTAAAGGGTAAGTACCTTCTTGCTCTACCGGGTTTTGAGTAGCAAGAACTAAGAAAGGTTTATCTAATTTAAATGTTTCGTCACCTATAGTCACTTGTTTTTCTTGCATCGCTTCAAGCAACGCAGACTGTACTTTTGCTGGCGCACGGTTAATCTCATCGGCTAAAACAAAGTTCGCAAAAATAGGACCCTTTTTAATCGTGAAATCGTTTTGTTTAATATTATAAATCATAGTACCTACAACGTCTGCAGGTAATAAGTCTGGTGTAAACTGTATACGGCTAAAACTACCTTGTACCGCTTGAGATAATGTATTTATAGCTAAGGTTTTAGCTAACCCAGGAACTCCCTCTAATAAAATATGTCCCTGACCTAATAAACCTATTAGTAATCGCTCAATCATGTATTTTTGACCCACAATTACTTTATTCATTTCATTCACTAGCAAATCAACAAACGCACTTTCACGTTCAATTTTTTCGTTGATTGCTCTAATATCTAACGTGGTAGTATTTTCTTCCATATTTATTGTTTTTAGTGGATGTGAATTTAACAACAAAATTTTTACACTGCAAATTGTGAAATATTTTGAATATCATTTGTTAATATGTAGTTAAATAATAGGCGTTTATAAATTTTAAAAGATAATTAATACAAATATTGTAAGATTTTAATTAAAAGTCAATTAAATTTCAAGCTTTAAACCGCTTTTTATATTTAAATTATTTTAGCGAATTTCCGCTTACTTATGGCTAATTTAAACTTTTGTTTCCTATTTTCTTTAAAAATTATTAATCCTATAAAGCTACTTTAAAAAATAATGAATAATTTAGGATATTAATAAACAACAGCAAAATTATAAATGACAAATTCTAGAACCTTAGTTATAGGTGATATTCACGGCGGTCTTAAGGCTTTACAACAAGTCTTGCAGCGCGCTGAAGTAACCCCTAGGGATCAATTAATCTTTTTAGGTGATTATGTAGACGGATGGCCCGATACTGCAAACCTCATCTCTTTTTTAATTACTCTTAAACAAACCCACAATTGCATTTTTTTAAAAGGCAATCACGAAGATTTATTTCTAAACTGGTATCATAATAAAACCGAAGATAAACTTTGGCTAAACAACGGCGGGCAATCTACCCATGCAATTTACTCCAATCTTAATCAAGAAATTGTTAATCAACACATAAGCTTTTTGCAAGATTTAAAGTTGTATCACATAGACTCAAACAACAGGCTTTATATACACGGAGGGTTCACCCATTTGCGTGGCATTCAAAATGAATTTTATCAAGGTTTATTTTACTGGGATCGCACCCTTTGGGAAATGGTAATTGCACTTGACCCCAATTTACCTACAGACCATATACGCTACCCCAAACGTCTACGCCACTACAAAGAAATTTTTATTGGCCACACCACCGTTCAAGAAATTGGAGAAAACACCCCGCAAAATTTTGCCAATGTTTGGAACGTAGACACCGGAGCCGGATTTGGACACAAACTAAGTATTTTAGATGTGGAGACCAAACAATTTTGGCAAAGCGATGATCTTAATACACTTTATACAGACACCGGTCGCGTATTTATTCCGAGGGTATAAAAACATAAAACTTAACATTTTATAGAAAAATACTACATTTGCAAAAAATATATATAGTTATGAAGAAATTAGCAACGTTAGCTTTTGGCCTAACATCTCTGTTAGCCTCAGCACAAGCTTTTAACGGAAAAGGAGATCAAAAACTAAACATTGGAGCAAACATTCAAGACGGCGGAACGGGAATTGTAGCTGTCTACGATTACGGTTTAGGAGAAAACATCTCTGTAGGCGTTTACGGAACTTATATATTAGGTACAAGCAACTTCTACGACAATGCCAATTTTGGAGACAAAATAGACATTCGTGCACGCTTTAACGCAAACATAGGAAACGTAATTGGTTTACCATCACAAATAGACGTATACCCAGGGTTAGACCTAGGACTTAAAAATTTTGGTGGTCACGTAGGAGCACGCTACTTCTTTACAGACGGATTTGGATTAAACACAGAGTTTGCGTTCCCCATTTCGCGTTACGACAACCATGTATATGGTTACGAGCATTTAAACAATCAATTCCAATGGAATATTGGAGTTTCTTTTAATTTATAATAATGAGTGTTATCGAGAAAAAGTTAAAAGACCGTAGCAATTCTACATGCGAACTTTGCGGATACGATCACGACCTAATGGTTTACAATCTACCACCTGATCCTAAAGAAAGCTTAGAAACTTCTGTCTTAGTTTGTAAAAACTGTAACGACCAAATCCTTAATCCAGAAACCACAGACCCTAACCACTTTCGTTGTTTAAGTGAGAGTATGTGGAACGAGCATTTACCCGTACAAATATTGTCTTGGCGTTTACTTTCTAGACTTAAAAAAGAAGGTTGGCCTCAAGATTTATTAGACATGATGTATCTGGAAGAAGACGCACTAGCATGGGCTCAAGCCACTGGAGAGGGCGACGAGGACGAGGATAAAATCGTTCATAAAGACAGCAACGGCAACATCCTTTTTGATGGCGATTCTGTAGTACTAATAAAAGACCTAGATGTAAAAGGAGCCAACTTCACCGCAAAACGTGGAGCAGCCGTACACAACATCAAACTGGTTTGGGACAACGCAGAACAAATAGAAGGCCGCGTAGAGGGACAACACATTGTAATCCTTACGCAGTACGTTAAAAAAACAAAATAATAAAGCGTACTAAAAAGCGCAATTCATTTTTTAAAAGATGAGTTGCGCTTTTTTATTTTTTGGGCATTCCGCGCCTTCTAATGGGCGCGTCGGGTGTTCGCTAGTCGCTATTTTTCCACTTCGTTACAAAATGAGCTCCAACACGCCGCTCACCCCCTAATGCAAACACTAAGCACATTTTATTTTTAGGGAATAGTTCTATTATACAATTCTAAATTTCCTCTTTTTGTCAAGTCGAGTGATTTTTGAGGTACAAAAAATTGTATCGAGATTTCTTTACTTCTCGTTATAAAATTCACTCCATTACATTACTAGAATTCCACACGAAGTGACGTGCGGGAACTAGTTGGTTAAATAATAAATATTCGTAATTCAAAAAACCTCTTTTCGTCAAATCGAGTGATTTTTGAGGTACGAAAAAATTGTATCGAGATTTCTTTACTTCTCGTTATAAAATTCACTCCATTGCATTACGCGAATTCCACTCGAAGTGACGTGCGGGAATTGGTTGGTTAAATAATAAATATTCGTAATTCTCAAAACCTCTCTTCTTCGTCAAATCGAGTGATTTTTGAGGCACGAAAAAATTGTATCGAGATTTCTTTACTTCTCGATACAAAATTCACTCCATTGCATTACGCGAATTCCACTCGAAGTGACGTGCGGGAATTG
>CAVBJB010000011.1:0-3478 GCA_963595625.1 Lachnospiraceae bacterium
AGTTATCTTTGAACTTATTTTTTAATCGTTAAATTATACTTATGTGTAAACATGATGATCTACATGAGCAATTAGGCGAAAACCACATTGGAACTTGCTCTGACACACCTTTACGTGCTGATGCTTTTGCATTAAGCGACGAAGAAAAAATTGAATCTATAAAAAAAGATGTTGAAAATATTTTAACTACTTTAGGAATGGACCTTACAGACGATAGTTTAAAAGGTACACCTAACAGAGTTGCAAAAATGTTTGTAAAAGAAATTTTTGGTGGTTTAAATCCAGCACGCAAAGCATCTTCTTCAACTTTTGATAACAAATACAAATACGGTGAAATGCTGGTAGAAAAAAACATTGTGGTTTATTCTACTTGTGAGCACCACCTTTTACCCATTGTAGGTCGCGCACACGTTGCTTACATCTCTAACGGTAAAGTTGTTGGACTTTCTAAAATGAACCGAATTGTTGATTTTTACGCAAAACGTCCACAAGTTCAAGAACGTTTAACGATCCAAATTGTAAAAGAATTACAACAAGTTCTTAATACAGAGGACGTAGCTTGTATTATCGATGCTAAACACCTTTGTGTAAATTCACGTGGTATTAGAGACATCGAATCAAGTACAGTTACGGCTGAATTTGGAGGTAAATTTAAAGACGAAAACGTTCGTAAAGAATTTATCGAATACATTAAATTAGAAACTAAATTCTAAGAATTTATGCACCTATACGAAAATCAGAAATTAAAAATATACAATTCATTAACAAGCCAAAAGGAAGTATTTACACCTATTTTAGAAGGTAATGTTGGGATGTACGTTTGTGGACCTACAGTTTATAGCAATGTACATTTAGGAAATTGTAGAACTTTTATTTCGTTTGATTTAGTATATCGTTACCTTAAACATCTGGGCTACAAAGTACGCTACGTTCGTAACATTACAGACGTTGGCCACATGGTAGACGATGCAGATGAAGGTGAAGATAAAATTGCTAAAAAAGCAAGATTAGAACAAATAGAACCTATGGAAGTGGTACAGCGATATACTGTAGATTTTCATCAAATTCTATCCATGTTCAACAACCTAGAGCCAAACATAGAACCTACTGCTACAGGACACATTATTGAGCAAATCGAAATTATCAAAGATATTATTGATAACGGATTTGCATACGAAGTAAACGGATCTGTATATTTTGATGTAGTAAAATTTAATGAATCTCATAGTTACGGTAAACTATCTGGACGTAACATCGAAGAAATGATTGCTAATACAAGAGATCTTGATGGGCAATCAGATAAGAAAAACGCTCCAGACTTTGCACTTTGGAAAAAAGCAGAACCTCAACACATTATGCGTTGGCCTTCTCCTTGGGGAGATGGTTTTCCGGGTTGGCATTTAGAGTGTACAGCTATGAGTACAAAATACTTAGGTAAAACCTTTGATATACATGGCGGTGGTATGGATTTAAAATTTCCTCACCACGAATGTGAAATAGCTCAAAACGAAGCGTGTACAGGTCATACACCTGTAAACTATTGGATGCACGCCAATATGCTTACCCTTAACGGTAAAAAAATGGCTAAATCTACAGGAAATAACATTTTACCTCGCGAACTTTTTTCGGGAGAAAATTCGGTTCTTTCTAAAGCTTTCTCACCAGCAGTTACTCGTTTTTTTATATTGCAAGCACATTATCGTAGTATTTTAGATTTTTCTGACGATGCTATTTTAGCTTCAGAAAAAGGGTTTCAGCGCTTAATGGAAGCTATTAAATCATTAAACACATTAGCAACAGCTAACACAACTTCTAATTTTAATGTTGAAAATTGGAAACAAACGTGTTACGATGCAATGAACGATGATTTTAATAGCCCTATTTTAATAGCTACCCTTTTTGATGCGGTTAAGTACATTAACTCTGTTAAAGACGGTAAAGAAACCATCACCATTGCTGATTTACAAGTATTAACACAAGCATTACATGCCTTTGTATTTGAAGTTTTAGGTTTACAGGATGAAAATGAATCATCAAACCAAAATTCTGAAAAATTAGAAGGCGTAATGAATATGTTAATCGAAATGAGAAACCAAGCAAGAGCAGACAAAGATTGGGCCCTTTCAGACCAAATCAGAGACAAGCTTTTAGCTTTAGGGATTCAGCTTAAAGATGGCAAAGAAGGCACTACATTTACTTTAAATTAATACTTAAAAGATGGATAATTTCCATCTTTTTTGTTTACTTTAGTTCTATGGTACAAAAAATTTTAATTTATCCGTTTTTACTTTTAATACGTTTCTACCAACTCTGCATTTCTCCGTTTTTACCAAGTGTGTGTAGATATAGCCCTACTTGTAGTACTTATACCTACCAAGCACTGAAAAAACACGGTTTAATAAAAGGCGGATGGTTAGGTATTAAACGTATTTTAAGCTGTAACCCATTGGGCGGCAGCGGGTATGACCCTGTACCATAACTAACCTCCTAAATTTATTTATGACACATTCTTTAAACATGATTTGGAATCCTAGTGAAGGTATTGATCTAGGATTTTTTATGATTCGTTTTTACAGCTTAATGTTTGTTATTGCTTTTGCATTAGGCTTTTATTTAATGAAGAAGATTTACTTAAGAGAAGGTGAATCTTTAGAAAAATTAGATTCTCTATTTGTTTACATGATCGTAGGGGTACTTTTAGGTGCCAGATTAGGACACGTTATCTTTTACGATTGGGATTATTACAAGGACCATTTATTAGAAATTATTTTACCAGTTAAATTTAATCCAGAATTTCAATTCACTGGTTTTGCTGGTTTAGCCTCACACGGAGCTGCCATTGCTGTTATTTTAATTATGATTTATTACGCTAAAAACGTAATAAAAAAACCTGTTCTTTGGGTTTTAGACCGTATTGTTGTTCCTGTAGCTATTGGTGGTGTATTTGTGCGTTTAGGTAATTTTTTTAATTCAGAAATTATTGGGGAACAAACGACTTCTCCTTTAGGTATTCGATTTGTAAAAGATACTTTTAATGCTAATGATGTATATGAAATCACCGGGAACCCAAACATAAAAGAGGGCTACAATCAAATTGTTAATGACCCTATGTTTGCGGAGTATCTAGAACGTGTGGTTCCTAAACATCCTACGCAATTATACGAGGCTTTTGGTTATATTTTTGTATTTGCCTTACTGTACTTTTTATATTGGAAAACTGACGCACGTAAAAAATCAGGATATATATTTGGAGTGTTTTTAGTACTTCTTTGGTCTATCCGTTTTATTGTAGAGTTTGTTAAAGAAAGTCAAGGCGGATTTGAATCTTCACTAGGCAACATCTTATCAACAGGACAATGGTTAAGTATTCCTTTTATTCTTGTAGGTATATACTTAATCTTTAAAAGTAAAAATCAAAAAGTTACTGAATAAAAAAAACGGCCGAAAACTTCGGCCGTTTTTTTTATTTATATATTTC
>CAVBJB010000011.1:3488-16269 GCA_963595625.1 Lachnospiraceae bacterium
GTTTTATATTTCTCTAAAATAATTTTACGCTTAAATTTTAAGGTTGGAGTTAATTCTCCCGTTTCAATCGTAAATTCATCTGGTAAGATGGCAAACTTTTTAATTTGCTCAAAATTACCAAAATACACATTATATTTTTCAATTTCTTGTTTAAGTTTTTCAAATACTTTTTGACTTTTTAGAAAACCTTCTTTAGGTAAAGAAATCAGTTCACTTGCATTGGTTTTAGCCCATTCTAATAAATTAGTGTAACTCGGAATGATTAAAGCTCCAGGAAACTTTTCTCCTTCACCAACAACCATAATCTGCTCTATAAAATCAGATTCTGCAAATTTACTTTCAAGGTATTGAGGGGCAATATATTTTCCGCCTGATGTTTTAAATATCTCTTTTTTACGATCCGTAATTTTTAAATACTTACCATCAATAAAGGTTCCTACATCTCCCGTATGTAACCAACCGTCTTTTAATACCTCAGCAGTGGCTTCTGGATTTTTATAATATCCTTGCATTACATTTTCACCTTTAATTAAAATCTCTCCATCTTCGGCAATTTTAATATCTATATTAATTAAAGGAACCCCTACAGTGCCAAGTTTCATTCCACGTTTAAAACAATTTACAGCTACACAAGGTGCCGCTTCCGTTAATCCGTAACCTTCATAAATGTTAATACCTGCAGCCGTATATAAGCGAATTAATCTTTCTTGAATAGCTGCACTACCTGAAGATATACCTTTAATTTCTCCTCCTAAAGCCTCACGCCATTTCGAGAAAATTAATTTTCTAGCTATTCCCAATTTAAAGTTATACCAAGCGCTACGGTTGTCAAAATCATATTGAGATCCTAAATCAATGGCCCAGAAAAAAAGTTTACGTTTAATTCCCGTTAACTCCTCCCCTTTCTTCATTATTTTTTCGTACACTTTTTCCAATACTCGAGGAACTGCAGAGAAAATATGAGGCTTAACCTCTTTCATATCTTCGCCAATAGTATCCATAGATTGTGCATACCAAATAGACACACCTTTGTATAAATATACATAATGGAATAATCTCTCATAGGCGTGACAAACCGGTAAAAAAGTCAATGCTCTATCATATTGAGTTACAGGGAAAGAATATTCACTACTAAACATGTCCGCCATAATATTTTTATGCGTAAGCATAACCCCTTTAGGATTTCCTGTAGTTCCAGAGGTATACATCAAACTTGCTAAATCATTTACATTTACTGCTTTTTTTCTAGTTTCAAGTTCGTCCGTGCTAATATTTTTACCAGCAGCTATAAAAGAAGACCAATTGGGTACATCTTTATAAGTATCAATAGTATATAATTGCGTTAACAAAGGTAATTGACCTTGTAAACCTTTTATTTTAGCATATAATGCATCTGTACTTACAACACATGTTTTTATTTCAGCATCGTTAAAAATAAATAAGTAATCAGAGATCGATATGTTAGGATAAATAGCAACCACTACACCACCTACTTGCTGTATAGCAAAATCTATCATACTCCATTCTATCCTATTCTCAGATATCAACGCTACCTTATCATTAGGCTTTACTCCTATAGCAATTAATCCCTTAGCAACTTCATCTACTTTTTCTTGAAAGTTGTTTGCAGAGAAACTTCTCCAACTTCCGTCAGCTTTATAATTATAGGTTTGTAAGCCCGGATAAGTTGCCGCTTGATAGGTAAGTAAATCAAATAATCGTTCTGGTTTATTCATAAATGCCTTAATTTGTCTAATTGTATTTGCAACCGCCAAAGTTCGTACGATTTTTTGAATTTTAAATGATATTTATCGTATATTTTGACTTTAATACAATATAAATAACTCGAAACTATATATAAAGTTATGTTTAACGCATCAAAAATTTACACATCATTACTAGTTACAACTTGTCTTACAAGTGTTTACACACAGGCACAAATTGTAACGGCAGATGAAAACGCTCCCCTTTATGTAAAACAAATAGTGGAAAAAGCAAACCATAATTCTCAATTAGAGCCCTTAGCATTCGAGCTTTTAGACGTTATAGGACCACGTTTAGTAGGCTCGCCAGAGATGCAACAAGCGCAAAATTGGGTGATTGACACCTATAAAAAATGGGGAATTAAGGCAGAAAATCAAAATTACGGACAATGGAAAGCGTGGCAACGCGGTACACAATCCATTACCATGACTTATCCACGTATAAAAAGTTTAGAAGGGCAACAACTTGCTTGGAACCCTAACTTAAAAAAAGCCGTTGAAGCTGAAGTTATAACGTTACCTCTTTTTGATAACGAAGCCCAATACAAAGCTTGGTTACCAACTGTAAAAGGTAAAATCGTTTTAGCATCCATGTATCAAAAATACGGTAGACCAAACCACCAAATAAAAGATAATGCCTTACCAGGCGACTATGATATCATTCAAGCTGAAAAAAAACAGGCAGAAGACACCTGGAATGCAAGCTTAAAAGCTACAAAGCGCAACCAAAAACAACTACATCAAGACTTAGAACAAGCCGGAGCAGCCGGAATTGTCCTTTCTTATTGGGCGGGCGAAATGGGCGCGAACCGTATTTTCAGTGCACGTACAGAAAAAATCCCAACACTAGACGTTGCCCTAGAGGATTACGGAATGTTACATCGTTTAGCAACAAACGGTAAAAAACCAAAAATTAAAATCGAGGCAAACTCTAAACATTTAGGAACTACCAACGCATTTAACACCGTAGCCGTAATTCCTGGAACCACAAAAGCAGACGAGTACGTATTACTTTCTGCTCACTTAGATTCTTGGGACGGATCCCAAGGCGCTTGCGACAACGGAACCGGAACTATTTTAATGATGGAAGTGGCTCGAATTTTAAAAGAAGTGTTACCCAACCCTAAACGTACCATCATCATCGGACACTGGGGGTCAGAGGAGCAAGGACTTAACGGATCCCGTGCTTTTGCAGAAGATCATCCAGAAATCATGGCAAAAACAGTCGTATCCTTTAACCAAGATTCAGGTACGGGTCGCATCAACAATATCGGAGGGCAAGGATTTGTACACGCATACGATTATTTAGGAAAATGGTTACAAAACGTTCCTCAAGAAATCACCCGTCACATCTCAACCAACTTCCCAGGCACACCCGGATCTGGCGGTACAGACAACGCAGCCTTTGTGGCTTATGGCGTACCAGCCTTTAATTTAGGTTCACAAAACTGGGGGTACGGAGGGTTTACATGGCATACCAACCGCGACTCTTACGATAAAATTATGTTCTCAGAAGTTACCCGTAACGTCATTGCAACAGCCATTTTAACCTACCAAGCCGCCCAGGAAGAGGATACCATCTCGCGCGAGCAACGTGTTTTACCACGTAAAAAAGACGGATCGCCAGAAGCTTGGCCAGCACCAAAAGCACCAAATCGCACCGGCGACTATTAATATACACTCCCTTTACCTCATCCGTAAAGGGAGTTTTTTTATTAGGGCGTTCCCCGTACAAAAACTCCTAACGTCGTTTTTTACGCGTCGCGTGCTACGGCCTCGCTCTTTTTACTTCCATTACATTGCAGTAAAAAGGAGCTCAAACAAGCCTACGCCCGCTAACGCAAAACACACGCATATTTTTCATAAATTTTATATATTCGCTTAAAATTCAATCAAAAAACAAAATGAAAAATCTACTAAAATATTTGCTCTTATTCTGGATGTATACCACCAACTATGCACAAACCTCCATAGATGTTACCCAACAAACATTAAAAATCCCCGCTTTTGAGGAAGAAACCCTATACTTTGGCTTTGCAGAAGGAGACCAAATACAATTTTCTTATTCCGAAGAAAAAAACAAAAAATTGACTCAAGTCCAAATTAAAGCCTATCCAAATACTACAAAACATACAGAAAAAAAAATCAAGAATATTCAGGATTTAAATATCACCGTAGAGCAAACCGGAGTTTATGTATTTAACTTTAAAAATAACGCCATCTCCGCTCGTAATGCCCATATTAAAATTAAACGAATCCCTAAAAATCCAAACGATACAAATTTTAATACAGCTATAAAATGGCAAACCAAAGTAGATACTACCTATAAAACCTACATAAAAAAGGAATTGGTACGCCAAGATACCATTTACAGAAATAGCATGCGAGACGTTTTAGTGAACTCCGTTTTACATGAGGAAATTTTACTAGACAAAGTCCAAGGATTACGTGGAGCAAATAATACTAATGGTAATAGAATAGTTTTACCACTTAAAACCCCAGACTTAATACGCTCTACAACCAAATCTCAAAAAATAGTTTCATTACTATATTGGGTTGGTGTAGGACAAGAAGGTTTAAACACTTGGAAACAAAATGTAAAAAACATACGTTACATTAAAAATTCGCCGAGTCAAGCGTTTGAAACTCCGTTAGGGGCTTTTGCACTAGGATCTTTAAGCACTTTAAAAACCACCCGATTTGGAACTAAAATATCTTTTGGTTTGGCCACAACCCAACAAGCAGATTTATTTATAAATGCTAAACCTTACAGAACTTTGAATCAACAAAATGCTGTTGTGGGGTATAAATTATTAAATGCTGAAAATACATATTTAAAAAATTACGCCGTTCTGTTAGACAATACATCCACAAATACAGTTGTAGATGCTTATGTAAAAGTTAGCGCTCTAATTCAAACCGATTATTTTGAACCTAGACCGTATACTGAAATGATTTTAGAACCGGTTTACAGAGATGTTACGATTAGTGAACCAAACATAAGATCGTATAAAATACCCGTAGTATCTAGTTTAAATTAGAAATAAAGAAAATAAAACGCACAAGGTTGTAAAGGAAAAGCTTTACAACCTTGTGCGTTTTATGTGTTTCTGCGTTTTTGCGTGAGTGATAGAGGCGATATCCTTTTATGCAACGTAGTGGAATAAAAGATAAAGCCGAAAGCACGACCGTTTGTAAAACGACGATAGGAGTTTTACAAGAGGGCACGCCCAAATTATAATTTAAAATCGGAAGCTTTAATCCAATTCAGTTTTTCGAGTATTAAGTAAAATAGGTAAGAAAGTACGGCGGGCAATATAAAATGTAAACTCAAAATATTAATTACCAAGCCTGTCATATCCCCCGTTGATTTCATGGCATTATACGTGCCAATTTGCCCAACTAATCCACAGGTTCCCATACCAGATTCGAGCGCTGTGTTTTCCATAAAAAACACTTGAGTCGCTAATGGGCCTAATACGGCAGCGGCTAGCGTGGGCGGAATCCAAATGCGCCAATTTTTGTATATGTTGGGCATTTGTAGCATACTGGTTCCTAAACCAATGGCTACTAAACCTTTCCATTTATTGGATTTAAAACTTAGAACTGCAAAACCGATCATTTGTGCGCAACATCCTACGGTTGCTGCTCCTGCGGCAAGCCCTTTTAAGTCGAGCATAAGACATAGTGCCGCGGAAGATATGGGTAAGGTTAAAACCATGCCTACAATTACAGCTACTAAAACTCCCATTATAAAAGGATTGGTATTGGTACTTGCGGTAACTAAATTTCCTAAACCTTGCATAATACTTTGTACCGTAGGTCCTGTAAATTCGGCTAGAGCTACACCTACTAAAACAGTTAGTACTGGGGTGATTATGATATCTAATTTGGTGAGGTTACTGCATAATTTACCAATTTCTACCGCTATAATGGTTGCTATAAAAACGCCTAACGGGCCTCCTAAATCGTAACTTGCTACACCAACAATAGCAGACGAGAACAAGACTAATTGCGGGGCTTTTAAACTATAGGCAATGGCTAAAGCCAATACAGGGCCCGTTGCTTGCGCTGCTAAAGGCCAAACGGTTTGGGTTAAAAACGGTACGTTAAATTCCTGACCAATGGTTTTTAAAATGGTTCCTACCAATAACGTAGCAAATAAACCATAGGCCATAGCTCCCATAGCGTCTATAAAATAAATTTTAGCCGATAAGTGCACTCCTTTTTGGTTGAAGTAATTTTTTAGCATTTAGGATTTGTAATTAATTTTGAACGTGGGAAAGATATAAAATTTTTATCTTTAGAAAATACTAAATATACACGCATGAAACTTACCGCGCTACGTCCTATTTTATGGACACAAAATATGGAGGAAAGTTTAAAATTTTATTCGGAGGTTTTAGGTTTTACTATTGCCGAATACAATACGGATTGGCAATGGGCTAGTTTACACCATAACGGAGTAGAAGTTATGCTGTCTGCCTTTAACGATCATAGCCCACAAAAGGAAAGTCTTTTTACGGGGTCTTTTTATTTTACGGTTGTTGATGTTGAAAATCTGTGGATGGATTTTAAAACAAAAACAAAAGTGTGCTATCCGCTCGAAACTTTTGATTGGGGTATGCGCGAGTTTGCTATATACGACCCTAACGGCTATATTCTGCAATTTGGAGAAGAAATATAAAACCTAAGACGAATCTTAGGTTTTATTTATAAAGTGGCCTTAAATTGACTTATTACCCCTTCAAACTCTTGTTTTAAATCTGGATTTGAAATTCCGGAACCAATTTCAAAATTCTCCTTGAATTTTGGTAAAGAAAAAGTCACTGGTATTTTAGCTCCAAAGGACTCTAAAATAGCTTTACTTTTGTCTAAAGAATTTTTTCCACCATACCCTCCAGGAGAAGTCGACAATAGCAAAACGGGCTTGTCTGTCAAGAATTTTAATTCCACGCGCGAGCTCCAATCTAAAATATTTTTAAAGGCAGCCGTAAGGTCTTTATTATGTTCTGAACTCGAACAAATTATGACATCGGTCTGTTTTAATTTTTCAATAAACTTTTTAACGGCATCCGGAAATCCTTGTTTTTCTAAATCTATAGAATATAAGGGTAAAGGATACGTGTTTAAATCGATTAATTCTTGCTCATAATCGCTAAAATAACTCATAGCAAATTTTGCAAATTCTTTATTTATAGATTCTTTAGAGGTGCTCCCACCAAATGCTACTACTTTCATACTTCTAAAAATTTAATGGTATTAAAACGGATACAACTTTAGTTTTAGTTTAAAGTATAAAAAATATAACATTTCTCTATAAAAAATTAGAATGAGATGTTTTAACTTTACATCTTAACACAACACACATGAGCACATTAAAACAAAAAATAAACGATACGGTAGTTAACGTACCTGATTTTCCTAAACCAGGGATTCAATATAAAGATATCACACCCTTATTTTTAAACCCAGACTTATCTAACCAAATTGTAGACGAATTTGTTGCCAAAGCTAAAGGAAAAGTAGATTTAGTTTGCGGTATCGAGAGTCGTGGTTTTTTATACGGCGTACAAATTGCACATCAATTAAATGTCCCTTTTGTATTGATTAGAAAAGCAGGTAAATTACCCCCTCCAACCGTAGCAATTTCTTACGAGTTAGAATACGGAGAGGCATCCATAGAGTTAAATCCTAACTACATACCAAAAGGCGCTCGTGTAATGATACACGACGATATTTTAGCAACTGGCGGAACCGCCGAAGCTTGCGCTAAATTAATCGAGAATTGTGGTGCCCAAGTGACTCAGTTTACCTTTATAGCCCATTTAGGCTTTTTAAACGGAAGTGAAAAACTCAAAAATTACACGGAAGACATTGTTTCGTTAACCGAATTTTAAATACAATCCCCTAAGCTTTGCTAGGGGATTATTTATTAAATTGTAATTCAAAAAAATAACCTATGCCAACCAATAAAACACAATTTACAGATGCGGATGTTTTAGCCTTCATACAAAATTTAGAACAACCAAAAAAAATAGAAGAGAGTTTACACTTAATCCAATTGATGGAAAAAGTTTCGGGGGAAAAAGCCAGGCTTTTTGGTTCAAGCATTATAGGATTTGGAACTTACCACTATAAATATGCAACGGGCCACGAAGGCACAGCCCCTTTAATAGGATTTTCGCCACGCAAATCAGCCTTTTCTTTATATGTATTTTCTGACACTCCAAAACAAAAACAAGGATTAGAGCAACTCGGAAAATTTACCATGGGTAAAGCTTGCATCTACGTAAAAAAATTAGAGGATATAAATCTAGAAGTTTTAATAGAATTAATGCAGGAAAATATTACATTTTTAACCTCTACCTACACGCGACTTTAATGTAATTTATTTTTAAGGAGCGTTAACAACTCACATTACTAATAGTTTTACCTCCCGCTGTACGCTGTATCTTTAGCTAGTGGTTATACGTACCTAAACCACAAGCTAAAGGATGCCGCTCCCATCGGGGCTAGGCTCAAAGTCTGGAACGTTACAGTTATAAAATCTTTTCGAAAGCTTTCCTTGCAGAACCTCTAAAATAAACTTCCCCCGCATAGGTGTACCCCATTTTATTAAATAAATGCAGCATAGGAGCATTGTCAAAATTGGTGTCCACTTTTACACTTGTAATATTTTTACTTTTTATTAGACTCTCTATTGCGTTAAAAACCCAAGTGGCAAATCCTGGTATTTTAGGTTCTTGAGTTAAAGCTAAACGATGCACAACCGCATACGTTTGGTTTTGAGTTAACCAACCTGTTTTTAACTCCTCGTATGCAGGTTCTGGGGAAAAAGATAATGCAAAATATCCTACTATTTGTCCCAAAGTATTTAAAATTACATAACCGTTTTGTTGCTCAATATCGTGTTTTACAACTTCCGGGTTAGGATAACCGTCTTGCCACTGATTACTTCCTTCTAATTTTCGTTTTAGGATCGCTTTTTGTAAAAGGTTCCATATTTTACTCTGGTCTTGAAAATCAGCTTGTTTGATTCTAAAATTTGTAAACATTTTATTATTTAAAAATTGTTAACGCTAAATTTATTATTTTTTACGTTGTAAATAAACATTTTTTATTTGTATATTTGATTGATTCTTAGTTCTTCATACTAAGTATTATTTCCCTTTTTATCACAATTTCCCACAAAAAACTCCGAAGCCCTACTTCGGAGTTTTTTATGTTTTAAAATTATGAAGATTAGTTGCTAAACCACCGTATTGCTGCGTGAGGGATAGTAGCGGCATCCTTTTTATGACAAATTTTTGTAAAGTTAAAATTACGAAAAGAGTTAATTTTTCAAGGTATCGCAAAAAACTGAAGAATCATAAAAAGATACAGCGGATAGCCCGACGCAAGTTTGAAAGCTTTGCTTGAAAAGTTGGGGCACGCCCATAAAAAAAACATCTCAAGAATTAACTTGAGATGCTTTGTATTACATATTGCGGCGGTACTGCCCTCCTACTTGGAAAAGTGCCGATGTGATTTGTCCTAAAGTACATACTTTAGTTGCCTCCATCATAGCCTCAAAAACGTTTTTGTTGTTAATAGCCGCTTGTTGTATGTTGTCTAAAGCTATTGCAACCTCAGCTGCATTTGCTTTATTTAAATTTTCTTTGGTATTGATTTGGAACAGTTTTTCCTCCTCTGTTGCTCTAATTACCTCTGCCGGAATTACCGTTGGTGATCCTTTAGAACTTAAGAAGGTATTTACCCCAATAATTGGGAAGGTTCCGTCGTGTTTTAAAGTTTCGTAATACAACGATTCTTCTTGAATTTTAGAACGTTGGTACATGGTTTCCATAGCACCTAAAACGCCTCCACGCTCGGTAATACGGTCAAACTCTGCTAATACAGCCTCTTCCACTAAATCTGTTAATTCCTCAATAATAAACGATCCTTGTATTGGGTTTTCGTTTTTAGCTAATCCTAACTCTTTATTGATGATTAACTGGATGGCCATGGCACGACGTACCGACTCCTCTGTTGGCGTAGTAATGGCCTCATCGTACGCATTAGTATGTAACGAGTTACAGTTGTCGTAAATAGCGTAAAGGGCTTGCAGGGTTGTACGAATGTCGTTAAAATCAATTTCTTGCGCGTGTAACGAACGACCCGATGTTTGAATGTGGTACTTTAACATTTGAGCACGCTCGTTAGCACCGTATTTCTCCTTCATGGCTTTAGCCCAAATTTTACGAGCTACGCGACCAATAACCGAATATTCAGGGTCGATTCCGTTAGAGAAAAAGAACGATAAGTTTGGCCCAAAGGCGTTGATATCCATACCACGAGACAAGTAATACTCTACATACGTAAACCCATTAGCTAAGGTAAAGGCTAATTGTGTTACTGGGTTGGCACCTGCCTCTGCAATGTGATAACCTGAGATAGAAACCGAATAGAAGTTACGCACATTCTTTTCGATAAAGTATTCTTGTACGTCGCCCATTAAACGTAACGCAAATTCTGTAGAGAAAATACAGGTATTTTGCGCTTGGTCTTCTTTTAAAATATCGGCTTGTACCGTACCACGAACTTGCGATAATGTATTTTTCTTGATTTCTTCATACACATCAGCCGGTAATACTTGGTCTCCAGTAACGCCTAAAAGTAGTAGTCCTAAACCGTCGTTACCCTCAGGTAACTCGCCATTATAACGTGGTCGTGCTACACCTTTAGCTTTGTAAATGGCTTCAATTTTAGCTTCAACCTCAGCTTCTAAACCGTTTGCTTTAATGTATTTTTCGCAGTTTTGATCGATAGCTGCATTCATAAAGAATCCTAACAACATAGGCGCAGGCCCGTTAATGGTCATAGAAACCGATGTCATGGCATGCGATAAATCGAAACCTGAGTATAGTTTTTTAGCATCGTCTAAACAACAGATAGAAACTCCGGCGTTACCAATTTTACCGTAAATATCAGGGCGATGTCCTGGGTCGTTTCCGTAAAGGGTTACCGAGTCGAACGCGGTTGATAAACGTTTGGCTGGCATACCTTTAGACACGTAGTGGAAACGGCGGTTGGTACGCTCTGGACCTCCCTCACCGGCGAACATACGAGTTGGATCTTCGCCCTCACGCTTAAATGGGTATAAACCAGATGCGAATGGGAACTCCCCTGGAACGTTTTCTTGTAAAACCCAACGTAAAATATCGCCCCATGCTTGGTATTTAGGTAACGAAATTTTTGGGATTTGTAAATGAGAAAGCGACTCTGTATGTGTTTGAATCTTGATTTCTTTATCACGAACTTTAAACGAATACACTGGGTTTTTATACTTGTTTACTTTTTCGTCCCAAGTTGTAATTACTTCCCAGTTGTAAGGGTCTAAGTTCATTTTACATTTATCGAATTCGGCTAACAATAATTTTGTTAATTCTTCATTATTAGTTCCTGTAACTTCGATACCGTGTTTTGTAAGAGTGGGTACTTTACCCGAAATGGTTTCGATGGTTTTAAAGATACCGTATAATTTTTGAGCTACTTCTTTTTGATCGTTAACCTTAGCATCGTAATTGCGGTTGTTTTCAGCAATTTCTGAAAGGTAACGCGTACGATGTGGCGGGATTACGTAAATTTTCTCGCTCATCTCTTTTGTAATTTCAAAAGTAGAAGATAGTGGAGCTCCCGTTTTTTCCACAATTTTTTCAATAATTGCTTTGTATAAACGGTTGGTTCCGGGATCGTTAAATTGCGAGGCAATAGTACCAAAAACAGGCATAGTTTCTGGGTCTTGATCCCATAAGTTATGGTTGCGTTGGTATTGTTTTTTTACATCGCGAATAGCATCTAAGGCACCACGTTTGTCGAATTTATTGATGGCTACAATGTCAGCAAAATCTAACATGTCAATTTTTTCTAATTGTGTAGCAGCACCAAACTCTGGTGTCATGATGTATAAAGATGCGTCTGAGTGATCTAAAATTTCAGTATCCGACTGGCCAATACCCGAAGTTTCTAAAATAATTAAATCGTACTGTGCAGCCTTTAAAACTTGGATGGCTTGATCTACGTATTTAGATAACGCTAAGTTAGACTGACGTGTAGCTAACGAACGCATAAATACACGCGGATTGTTAACCGAGTTCATACGAATACGGTCTCCTAACAATGCGCCTCCGGTTTTCTTTTTAGATGGGTCAACCGATACTAATGCGATTTTTTTCTCTGGAAAATCAACCAAGAAACGACGTACTAACTCGTCAACCATTGATGATTTACCAGCACCACCTGTACCGGTAATACCAAGCACTGGAGCTGATTTATCTTCAACTTTATTATAATCAAAAATTTTATTGAATTCGTCTTCTCTGTTTTCTGCTAAAGAAATTAAGCGAGAAACGGTAGTAACATCTTTATCTTTTAAAGATTGGTAAAGGTCTTTACCTTCTGGGAGTTTTAAGTCTGGCGTTGGGAAATCGGCTTTACGAACTTTATCGTTAATCATACCTTGTAATCCCATTGCACGCCCATCGTCTGGAGAGTATAAACGTGTAATTCCGTAATTCATTAAATCTTTAATTTCTTCCGGAAGGATTACACCTCCACCTCCACCAAAAATTTTAATGTGTCCAGCTCCTTTTTCTTGTAACAAGTCGTACATGTATTTAAAATACTCGTTGTGACCGCCTTGGTATGAACTAACGGCAATAGCGTTAGCATCTTCTTGTATAGCCGTGTTTACAACTTCTTCTACGGATTTGTCGTGACCTAAGTGTATAACTTCACAGCCTGTAGACTGCATAATTCGGCGCATAATATTAATAGCCGCATCGTGCCCGTCAAATAAAGCAGCAGCAGTAACGATGCGTACCTTATTTTGCGGTTGATAAGGTTGTTCTTGTTTCATTCTGTTTGGGTGTTTGTTTTGTTTGTCTATTAGTGTGTAAATTAAATATTTTTTTTAATATATATTCAAAAAAATAACAGAATTTGAAAGTTTTATGTTTTTTATAAAATATTTTTAC
>CAVBJB010000012.1:0-15985 GCA_963595625.1 Lachnospiraceae bacterium
TTTTACTTCTGCTTTGTGTTTGGCATCTTCATTTGCAATGAATGCACAAACAGTGCTTTTCCAAGATAATTTTGACTCTTATACTGATTTTGCTAAAACAAATATTGGTAATTGGACCATAAGAGATCTTGATTTACAGAATACTTGGTCGATTGAAATGGGAGATTCAGCTAATCCAATATCTGTTAGTTTTTCAGGAATTGGGCTACCAATGGGCTTTATGGTATTTAATCCTAGCGCAACTTCTCCAGCGTTATATTCTGGAACTGCAAATGGTTACGAAGCTCGAAGTGGGAGTAAGTATATGGTATCAATAGGTGCTGTTTCTGGAGATTCTAATGATTGGTTAATTACACCTCGTATTTCATTAGGATCATCTGGTAATCAGGTATCATTTTATGCAAAAAGTTTGACTACCAATTACAATGGAGGTGAACGTTTTGAAGTTTACGTTTCAACTACTGACACACAAGTTAACAGTTTTACAAAAATTTCTGGAACTAATTATATCATTCCTCCTGTTACTTGGACAAACTATACCTATGATTTGGCAAATTTTAATAATCAACAGGTTTATATAGCCATACGTTGTATTAGTAACGATGAATTTATTTTTATGGTTGACGATTTTTCTGTAACTACAACCGGAACTACTTCAACTCAAGATTTTGAAAAATTAGGTTTATCTATGTATCCTAACCCAGTATCTGATGTTTTAAATATAGTTGCAGCTAATGGGAATGATATTCAAAATATCATGGTAACAGATATTAATGGTCGTACAGTTAAACAAGCTACTACATCTCAAATAAATGTTTCAGATTTAGCCCAAGGTACTTATTTAATTAAGGTGACTACAACTCAAGGCGTAGCTACTTCTAAATTTATCAAGAAATAATATATTCAAAATAAAATATAAAAACTTAGCTCCAAAGGCTAAGTTTTTTTTGTGCCTTAAAAACAAATGCCTAACTTTACAAAGTTCTTAAACATTTTGATGTTATCACGAAAGGCAGAGGGATTAGACCCAATGAAGCCTTAGCAACCCTCCATCTCGGAGAAGGTGCTACATTCTACCTATATATTTAGGAAAGATAACAAGACTTTTTTTACAGCAATCTCCGCTGCAAACATTTCCACGATAACATTTTATTTTTTAAGGAGCATATACGCTTGGGCTTATAATATACTAAGTTCCCGCTTTACGCTATATCTTTTTAAAATTCTTGCTAAGTCAAGATATTTTAAAAAGGATGCCGCTAAAATCGGGGCTAAAGGCCAACGCATTACATAAAATTTAATACGAATTTAAATTTAGGTGATTATATTCTGTCAGCTTCTGCAAATTTTGGTAACAAGAGAACTATTGTTACACATCCGTCAAGTTCTACACACAGTAATCTATATGCTCAAGAACTTAAATAAGCTAATTTGTCCGAAGGGTTAATACGTATATCCTTTGGTTTATAATTTGTAAGTTATTTAATACATTTAACTAAAATTTAATTAATATTTAATCAAAAGTGTTAATTAGGTAAATTATTGTTTAATTTTTTTTATATTAGTTGTAATTAATCTTATAAATACTTTTTATGAAAAAAATTTTACTTGCTATGTTTTTAATTCCTTGTTTAGGAATAGCTCAAAATCAATATTCTTATGGATTTGATAGAGGAACTGCAAATTTTGCAACTGATGGATGGATACTAACAAATCAAAGTTCCGTACCTACTTCTTCTTTATGGTCAATTGCAAACTACACTCCAGTTGTAGTAAGTGCTACTCAACCAAACTTACCTTTTGGAAATACAGTATTAGCTATTGGTGCAACTTGCCCAGCTCCAGAAGGTCAAGCTGGTGGTACTAATTCTTTCGCTCTAGTAAATTACACTAGTTCTACTGGGAATAATACTATTAGTAATTGGTTAATCTCCCCAAATGTAACAGTACAAAATGGTGATGTTATATCATTTTATACTAGACTTGGTAAAATACCTGGTTCTGATGGTTCTCAATACCCTGATAGATTACAGCTTAGAGTAAGTACAAGTAATACATCTACAACCCCATCAACTGGTCCAAATGATGTAGGGAGTTTTAATGCAGTATTGGTGGATGTCAACCCTAATTTACTTGCAGGTGTATATCCTCAAGTTTGGACTCAATATTCTGCAACAATTTCAGGGTTGAATGGACCTACTGTGGTAAAATTTGCCTTTAGATATTTTGTTACAAATGGTGGAACTACTGGGGCGAATTCCGATATTATTGGTATTGATACATTTTCAGTTGACAGACCAACAGCTTCAACTCAAGATTTTGAAAAATTAGGTTTATCTATGTATCCTAACCCAGTATCTGATGTTTTAAATATAGTTGCAGCTAATGGGAATGATATTCAAAATATCATGGTAACAGATATTAATGGTCGTACAGTTAAACAAGCTACTACATCTCAAATAAATGTTTCAGATTTAGCCCAAGGTACTTATTTAATTAAGGTGACTACAACTCAAGGCGTAGCTACTTCTAAATTTATCAAGAAATAATATATTCAAAATAAAATATAAAAACTTAGCTCCAAAGGCTAAGTTTTTTTTGTGCCTTAAAAACAAATGCCTAACTTTACAAAGTTCTTAAACATTTTGATGTTATCACGAAAGGCAGAGGGATTAGACCCAATGAAGCCTTAGCAACCCTCCATCTCGGAGAAGGTGCTACATTCTACCTATATATTTAGGAAAGATAACAAGACTTTTTTTACAGCAATCTCCGCTGCAAACATTTCCACGATAACATTTTATTTTTTAAGGAGCATATACGCTTGGGCTTATAATATACTAAGTTCCCGCTTTACGCTATATCTTTTTAAAATCCTTGCTAAGCGCAACAATTTTAAAAAGGATGCCGCTACAATCGGGGCTAAAGGCCAACGTATTACATAAAATTTAATACGAAAAAAATAAAATGTCAGACTCACACTGTACCATCACGAAAACTCCAATTCAAGAAATTATAAAACATAAAACCCTAGTACTAGACGGTGCCATGGGAACTATGTTACAACAATACCAGTTTTCCGAAGAGGATTTTAGAGGAACTCAATTTAAAGATTTCCCACATCCTCTAAAGGGAAACAACGATTTACTTTCTATCACCCAGCCACATGCGGTAAAGGAAGTACATAAAAAATACCTTCAGGCCGGGGCCGATATTATAGAAACTAATACATTCTCTGGTACAACTATCGGTATGGCTGATTATCATTTACAAGATTACGTATACCAATTAAACTACGAATCAGCTAAAATTGCTAAAGAAGTGGCTGATGAGTTTACAAAGCTTACACCAAATAAACCACGTTACGTTGCAGGTTCTATAGGGCCTACTAACCGTACTGCGTCTATGTCACCAGATGTTAACAATCCGGGATATCGTGCCGTAACTTTTAATGAATTACGTATTGCTTACAAACAACAAGTTGAAGCCTTAATTGACGGGGGAGTAGATGTTTTATTAGTAGAAACTATTTTTGATACCTTAAACGCCAAAGCAGCTCTTTTTGCGATTGATGAGGTTCGAAACGAACGTAATCTAGACATTCCAATCATGGTGTCTGGAACCATTACAGATGCATCGGGCAGAACCTTATCAGGCCAAACCGTTGATGCGTTTTTAATTTCTATTTCTCATATTCCACTTTTAAGTATTGGCTTTAATTGTGCCTTAGGTGCCGATCAGTTAAAACCGTATTTAAAACAACTGGCTAAACATACATCTGTAAATATTTCTGCGCATCCAAATGCTGGTTTACCTAACGCTTTTGGAGAATACGACCAAACGCCTTTAGAAATGCAAGCCTTAATTCAGGAATACTTAAAAGATAATTTAGTACAAATTATTGGAGGATGTTGTGGAACTAATCCAGAACATATTCAAAAAATTGCAGAAGCTGTAGAGGTTTTTGATACCAATAAATCTCAAAATACTACAGAGCAAACAGATCAACAACCAATTTTGGCGCTATCAGGTTTAGAACCTTTGTTTGTAACTAAAGAGTCTAACTTTATAAATATTGGTGAACGTACCAATGTTACCGGATCGCGTAAATTTTTACGATTAATTAAAGAAGAAAAATACGAAGAAGCTTTAGATATTGCTCGTGCTCAAGTTGAAGGTGGTGCACAAATTATCGACATCAATATGGATGAAGGAATGTTAGATGGGGTTTACGCTATGACAACATTTTTAAATTTAATTGCTGCCGAACCCGATATTGCTCGAGTTCCTATTATGATTGACAGTTCCAAATGGGAAATTATCGAAGCAGGATTACAAGTTATTCAAGGTAAGGGCATCGTAAATTCTATCAGTTTAAAAGAGGGCGAAGAACTTTTTATTCATCATGCCCAATTAATTAAACGCTATGGTGCTGCTGTAGTGGTAATGGCTTTTGATGAAGATGGTCAAGCGGATACCTTACAACGTAGAATCGACATTTGTAAACGTTCCTACGATATTTTAGTAAATCAAGTAAATTTTGCTCCTCAGGATATCATTTTTGATCCAAACATTTTCCCGGTAGCAACCGGAATGGAAGAGCATAACAACAACGCCTTAGATTTCTTTTTAGCTACAAAATGGATCCGTGAAAATCTTCCATACGCTAATGTTTCTGGAGGTGTTAGTAACGTTTCATTCTCTTTCCGAGGCAACAATAAAGTACGTGAGGCTATGCATGCAGCCTTTTTATATCATGCCATTCAGCACGGTATGAATTTAGGAATTGTAAACCCTGAAATGCTAGAAGTTTACAATCAAATTGATGCGGAGTTGTTACAGTACGTTGAAGATGTTTTATTAAACAGGAGAGAAGACGCTACCGAACGTTTATTGGCTTATGCAGATACAGTAAAAGGATCTGAAATTGCAACCGAAGCCAAAATTATAGAATGGCGCGCTTTACCGTTGCAAGACCGTATTACACATGCATTAGTAAAAGGTATCGATGAGTTTATTCATCAGGATATTGAAGAAGCTAGATTAGCTGCTACGAAACCAATTGAGGTTATAGAAATTAACTTAATGGCAGGTATGAATGTGGTGGGAGATTTATTTGGTTCAGGCAAAATGTTTTTACCACAAGTAGTAAAATCTGCTCGTGTAATGAAAAAAGCGGTAGCTTATTTATTACCGTTTATTGAAGAGTCTAAAAAGAGTTCCCCATTGGGGAAAGGAGGGGCTAAAATCCTTATGGCAACCGTTCGTGGAGATGTTCACGATATTGGTAAAAATATAGTAGGTGTTGTATTGGCATGTAATAATTTCGAAATTATAGATTTAGGAGTTATGGTTGCACCCGAAAAAATCATTGAAACCGCTATTAAAGAAAACGTTGATATTATTGGTTTAAGCGGATTAATTACACCGTCGTTAGATGAGATGGTTTATTTAGCTAAAGAATTAGAAAAAATAGATTGTAAAATCCCGGTGATGATTGGCGGTGCTACAACCTCTAGGGCACATACGGCTGTTAAAATTGCTCCTGAATATTCGGGGACGGTAATTCATGTAACAGATGCTTCTCGATCGGTAACAGTAGCTAATAATTTGTTACAAGCCGATACTAGCGAAAATTTTAAAGCAGAAATTAGAAAAGAATACGATAAACTTAAAACAGATTATACCAATAGAGCGCGCGATAAAAATTTTATTTCGATAGAAAAAGCCCGAGAAAATAAATACAAAATCGATTGGAATGCTACTCAAATTGTGCCGCCTAATTTTATAGGTAAAAAGCAAGTTGAGGTTACTTTATCAGATTTGGTTCCGTTTATAGATTGGACGCCCTTTTTTAGATCGTGGGAATTGTTTGGTAAATATCCAGATATTTTAACCGATGAGGTTGTTGGAACCCAAGCCACTGAATTGTTTGCCGATGCGCAGCAGATGTTACAACAAATTATTTCTGAAAATTGGTTTGCTCCAAAAGCGGTATTAGGAATTTATCCTGCCAATACAGTTAATCATGATGATATTGAATTGTATAACGAAAAGGGTGAACTTTTAGAAACGTTATTAACCTTACGCCAGCAAGGTGAAAAAACAGCCACAGCTCCAAATTTAGCCTTATCAGATTTTGTTGCTCCTAAAGAAACAGCTGTAAAAGATTATGTAGGACTTTTTTGTGTAACTACAGGAATTGAGGTTGAAAATAGAGCGAAAGCTTTTGAGGAGAATCATGACGATTACAATGCTATTTTAGTGAAAGCACTAGGAGATAGATTGGCTGAAGCACTGGCTGAATATTTACACTTAAAAGTTCGTAAAGAAATTTGGGGGTATGCAGCTCATGAAGAATTGGCAAATACAGAATTAATTAAAGAAAAATACCAAGGGATTCGCCCAGCGCCAGGTTATCCGGCTTGTCCTGATCATCTTGAAAAAACAACCATTTTTAAAGTTTTAGATGTTGAAAATGAAATTGGAGTTCGTTTAACTGAGAGTTTAGCTATGTGGCCGGCCTCGTCTGTTTCGGGATATTATTTTGCTAATGCAGAAAGTAAGTACTTTGGGTTAGGTAAAATTAAGGAGGATCAGGTTGCGGATTATGCTAATCGTAGAGGAATTGCTGTTGAAGAGGCTTCTCGTTGGTTAAGTCCAAATATTGGTTAGCCCCCTAACCCCCAAAGGGGAGATTTAAAAGCAGATAATATTAGAAAGTAGGTAAGTTGGTGGTTGTTGCGTTAGGGATTGTAGCGGCATCCTTTTGTAAAAAACTGAGGTATCGAAGTTTTTTACAAAAGATAGAGCGTAAAGCCCGACCCGCCCACTAAAAGGCGGGTAACGCCCAAATAAAATTTAAAATGAAAATTACAGAACATATAACGCGTGCAAACGGAAAAACACTTTTTTCTTTAGAGATTTTGCCGCCGGTTAAAGGTCAGGATATTAATTGTACGTTTAAAACGTTGGATCCGTTGGTGGAGTTAAAACCTGCGTTTATTGACGTTACGTACCATAGACAGGAGTATATTTACAAGCAAAAGGATAATGGCTTGCTTAAAAAGTATTCGGTTAGAAAGCGCCCGGGTACGGTTGCTATTTGCTCGGCGATTCAGAATCATTATAAAATTGATGCTGTTCCGCATTTAATTTGTGGTGGTTTTACGAAAGAGGATACCGAGGATGCGCTGATTGATTTGAATTTTTTAGGGATTGATAATGTTTTGGTTTTACGTGGAGATCCTATAAAAAGTGAAAAGTCTTTTGTGGCTGAGCCTGGAGGCCATGCGTATGCGAGTGAATTGATTGAGCAAGTACAGCGTATGAATAAGGGTTTTTATTTGGATGATGAGTTGCAAGAAACGCACGCTACGAATTTTTGTGTGGGTGTGGCTGGTTATCCGGAAAAGCATTTTGAGTCTGCTAACTTGGCTTTAGATATGCATTATTTAAAGAAAAAGGTGGATTTGGGTGCGGATTATATTGTGACTCAGATGTTTTTTGATAACGAAAAGTATTTTGATTTTGTAAAGAAGTGTAGAAATATGGGGATTCATGTACCTATAATTCCGGGGATTAAGCCTTTAACTACCTTTAACCAATTAAGTACAATCCCTAAGAATTTTTATATTGATT
The DNA here is from genome assembly GCA_963595625.1 of Lachnospiraceae bacterium. Taxonomy (GTDB): domain Bacteria; phylum Bacteroidota; class Bacteroidia; order Flavobacteriales; family Flavobacteriaceae; genus Flavobacterium. The sequence goes on from CAVBJB010000012.1 coordinate 7,642, forward strand.
TACCTGAAGCTTTGGTTCATGAGCTTTTAAAGGCTAAAGATAATGCTGAGGTTAAACAAATTGGTTTGGAATGGTGTGTAAATCAGTGTAAGGAATTGATGAATTTTGGAGTTCCGGTGTTGCATTTTTACACTATGAGTAACTCGGCCAATACAAAATATATTGCTGAAAAATTGTTTTAAAAAAAAATCCCAACTCGAGTAACGAGTTGGGATTTTATTTAGTTTGTTTCGAGTAAAGTAATATTTAAAAAGAAAGTACCTTGCCAATTGGAAACCTTAATTGAACTGTCTATTAAAGAATTAATATTTGAAACAAGATCATTTCTTGTAATAGTTACTGTTAATCTTGTTTTACCATTAACATTCGCTAATTTTACAAAATTAGCGGAGAAGGTATCAGGATAATTAGAATCATTACCAGCCGTTAACATTGGATGCAATTTTTCCAGATTAGTAAAGGCAATTCCTTGGTATTCGTATACATATACCCTATTACTCGCTTTAATTCCTCCTTGTGTTAAACTATTTAACTCGTATTTAGCACCTGTTGCCACACCTGCATCAACAACTTTCCAATCTGTTGTATTGTAATCCCCAGCTATAATAGTGGATGTTGCTACAGTATGTGGTGGTATCTGTGCTTTACCTGTATATAAACGTTTGGTGTTTGAAAGTTCCCCGTTTGATAAGGCTCTCCATTTGGTTCCTGAATAAACAAAATCAACTGCTTGATCGTTTTGAATTTCATAAGTTCCTAATATTGCTTTTTGTCCCCCAGTAGATGTATTTACAATCACCATACGTTGTCCTGCGACTCCAGCTGTTGGAGTAACTGTTATATTTGTAGTTGCAGCACCTGTTAAAACTACTTGGGAAGAGGTTGGCGTAAAAGAAGCTGCGTTATTTGCTACTGCAACACTTTGTTCTTGTATTGCATAAGTACCATTAACATCTAAAGTTGTTCGTGGTCCATTTGTAGCAATTCCAACTCTTTGATTAACGCTTGCGTATAGGGTACTTTTACTGGCTCCTCCAGCTGATAATGTAATATCTGCTCCCTCAGCCCCTTTATACGTTGAGAATATTCTGGAATGAGAAGTTCCAAAACCTCCAGAGACTCTTCCATGAAAATTAATTTGTCCAATAGTACTATTTGTCCCAATATCTGCTGGAGCATTATTTGCGTATCCACCAGAAAAAAATAAAAAATTAGCGCCTGGTGAAGAATTGTAACTTTCAATTTTAATGTCATCTTTCCAACCATCGTTATTAGAAACTAGGTGTATACCAGAGTCTGGACTAGATGTACCTAAACCTAATCGTCCACCATCCGTTACTGCAACTTGTTCATGACCTGTTCTGGATGTTGTACCATCTGCTTTTTTACCAAGTATAACAGAAGTTCCGCTGTTTACCCATTCATCGTCGGTTTTATCAAAAGTAGCTGCAATCATTTTTGTCCAACGTAAATTTCCAGAAACGGATGCTAAGTAATAAAACCCTGGAGCATCTACTAGTTGTACGGTATTACTGGTATTAGTTCCTGTTGGAATATCTGTAATATAAATCATTGTCCCGATTTCTGTGGTGGTATATGATTTAGCTTTTAATTGATCACCTGTAATTTTAGGTATTAAAACACCGTCTTTTTCTGTTGTTACTGTTGGTTTACCAGCAATATGTAAAGAAACTTTGGGATCTGAGGTACCAACCCCAACTTGAGCTATCATTAAATTCGTAAACAATAAGCTCCCTAGGAGTATTTTTATTTTCATTTTTAGTTTTAATTATGTTATAATAATCCAAAACTTTTTTGATAAATTATAATTATATTAGAGGTGATAAATCAGATAAAGAGTATTTAATAATCGATATTTTGAGTTAAAATTAAAATTAGTATACGTAGAAAGTATTAAAACAAAGTATTTTGAATATTTAAAACTGTATGTAAATAATTGTTAATTTTATTGAATTGACCTTAAGAATTTATACATTTAATTTTTAAATATTAATTAGATGCTATATCACGAATTACACAATAAATTAAAGACAACTTTTACTCAAAATGTTCCCCTAATAGTAGATGAGGAATTAGGTATAACTATACATAACGAAAGGTTTGAATCTATTGGTGCTAAAGGTGTTTTAGCAGGTTGTAAAACTTTAGAATGTAGAGAACATGAGATTGTATTTGAAACATCTGTGGATGAACAACGAACAGATTCCAAAGAATTATTGGATATTCCCGATTATTTTATAAAGGATAATCTAAATTATACCATTTCCATAATTAAGGATAGTAAGACGGAGGTTGCAGATGAATTGGTGATATTATTTCATGGATTAAATGAAAAGAAATGGGATAAATATTTACCTTGGGCTTATGAATTGGTAAAAAAATCCAATTGTGCAGTTATGTTATATCCAATATCATTCCATATGGATAGAGCGCCAGAGCAGTGGAGTAATCGACAAATGATGTTTAAGGTATCCAATCACCGTGCGCAGGACTTAAATGAAAACTCTGACTCATCCTATGTAAATGCTGCCATTTCAACACGTATGGAAACACACCCACAACGTATTTTCTGGTCTGGTTTACAGTCGTATAGTGATGTGTTACAAATTGTTGATGATTTAAAAGCTGGAAAGTTTTCGTACATCAATAAAGACTGTAAATTAAATTTATTTGGGTACTCAATTGGATCGTTTTTATCAGTGATTTTAATGATGGCTAACCCTAAAGGAATTTTTGACGATTCTAAATTGTTTTGTTTTTGTGGAGGAATGACAATAGATCGTATGTTCCCAATTTCCAAATACATTATGGATGCTCGTGCAGCAATTGCTATGCAAAAAATATTTGCTCAGTTGTTAACTACAAACTTTAATTCTGATTACAGATTAGGGCATTACCAAGATGAGAATTTACATCCAGGGGAAAGTTGGTTTAAAACCATGCTTAGATACAATCATTTTCAGCAAGAGCGTGAGGAACGATTTAAGCAACTTGAAGGAAAAATTAAAGCCTTCGTTTTAGAGCAAGATGTAGTTGCACCACCTATTGAGGCATTAAATACGTTAAAAGGTGGATATAGATCCATAAAAATAGATGTTGAAATTGAGGATTATAGTTTCCCTTATTCGCACGTTGTACCTTTCCCTTTAACTACTAAAAACGGAGAAGAAGTAGATGAGGCATTAAAGAAAATGATTAAATCTGCTGTGAAATTCTATAAGAAAAAGAAAAAAGATAAATAGATTTTAAAAAGTAGTCTTAAATTTTTATTTTTGGTTAAACCCAAAACTATGAAATTTAAGACTACTTTTATTTTAGCCCTACTACTTCCGTTAGGAATAACTGCTCAAAATAAAAGTTACCAATTAGAAACTGCTTATTTTTATGGGAGTATTTTGCCCCATCAAAAAAACATACTTCATTTAATACAAGCAAACCCAGAGGGCGCACTTTTAAGTTTTAATAAAAAAACATTTGGTGAAAAACCTTGGCATAGCTGGTATAATTTTCCGGATTACGGACTCTCCTTTCAGTATCAAAACAATAAAAATGATATTTTAGGAAATTTATATGGTCTATATGCTCATATGAATTTTTATTTTTTTAAAAGAAATCTTCAGTTACGTGTGGGGCAAGGAATTGCATATAACACTAATCCTTATAATGTAAATTATAATTTTAAGAACGTTGCCTATGGTGCAGCTTTTATGCCTTCAACTTATTTTATGTTGAATTACCATAAAGAAAATGTTTATAAAAATATAGGATTTAATGCAGGGATTAATTTTGTACACCACTCCAACGCTAATTTAAAAGCTCCCAATACAAGTACAAATACGCTGGCTTTATCCGTAGGATTAAATTATAATTTAGGTAAAGAAAAAGCATTTTTAACAGATACACTATCGAATACAGATATTGATAAATCTCTAAAATATTCTGTTTTTTTTAGATCAGGAGTTTGCGAAAGTGATGTCCCTAATAGTGGTGCTAAACCTTTTTATGTTGCATCAGCAATGGTGGATAAAAAATTAAATAGAAAATCGAAAATACAAGTTGGAGCTGAGGTTTTTTGGATGCAATATTTAAAAGAATTTATAAAATACGATGCCATTGTGTTTTATGAAAATAATAATGATCCAGAGGCTGATTATAAACGCATTGGTGTATTTTTAGGTCACGAGTTATTGATAGGTAATTTAGGGATTGATACCCAATTTGGTTATTATGTTTATGATCCGTCTAAAAAGCAAGGTAGTGTTTACCAAAGGTTAGGTGCTCGTTATTATTTTACGGATAACGTATCTGGAGGGGTTAGTTTAAAAACACATATGGCACAGGCCGAAGCTATGGAATTTACAATAGGTTATACGTTTTAAGATGAAGAAGTTTGTGTTTATTTTATTTGCGGTTTTAAGTGCTGCTTGCTCACCCGATACTGTTACAGATTGTGTAGGCAAAGAAGGAAGATTAAAAGTAAATCAGTATGTGGTTGATGATTTTTTAAATTTATATATAGATGAAGGTGTTGCTGTACAGTTAGTGCAAGATACCGTTGCTTATTTAGATGTAAAAGCTGGGGAACATATTATGCCTCATTTTGATTTTTATACCCAAACTGATACTTTGTTTATTAAAAATAAATTGAGCTGTTCTTTAGGTTATACAAAGCCGATAACGGTTGATGTTCATTTTAAAAATTTAAATAAAATTTACAGTAAAACCCAATTTAAAGTTGCTAGTGAAACGTATTTAAATTTAGATTATTTGGAAATTCATCAAGGGTTGTATGGTAATAATGCTTCGGGGGATTTTGATTTAAAAATTAATTGTAATACGTTGCTTTTAAATTTTAATACGAATAGCTATTTTAAGTTAATTGGAAGAGTAAATTACTTTGGTGTATTTAATTGGGGTGGAGGAACCCGAATTGAGGCTGATGCTTTAATTTGTGATAAAATTGAGGTTTTGCATCGTGGATATAATCACTTTTATTTACATGCTACTGATGAAATTTTTGGAAACATTTACGGTATAGGAAATGTTTATTTAAAAGGTAATCCGGCTATAAAAAATGTAACGACTCACTATAGTGGTAGATTGATTGAGTAGCTGTTGCGTTAGGGGTAGAAGCGGCATCCTTTTATGGAGTGAAACGGAATAAAAGATATAGCGTATGACCCGACCCGAGCTTTGGATTTTTTTATATTTTTGGAAGAAGTTTATTAAGCGAGGGTAACGCCCAAAATAAAAAAAGCCGACTTTAATGAGTCGGCTTTTGATTTATGTGTATGGGATTAAGCTTCCATGTACGCCTCGATAGGTGCGCATGAGCAAACAAGGTTTCTGTCTCCGTACGCATCGTCAATACGACGAACGGTTGGCCAGAATTTGTTGTCTGCAACGTACTCTAACGGGTAAGCTGCTTGTTGACGTGAGTATGGTTGTTCCCAAGTCTCAGCTGTTAACATAGCTAATGTGTGCGGTGCATTTTTTAATACGTTATTAGCGTCGTCTGCTGTTGCAGCTTCGATTTCCTTACGGATAGAAAGCATAGCGTCGCAGAAACGGTCTAACTCAGCTAAATCTTCAGACTCAGTTGGCTCGATCATTAACGTACCTGCTACTGGGAATGATACTGTTGGTGCGTGGAAACCATAGTCTATTAAACGTTTTGCGATATCTGTAACCTCGATTCCTTGTGCTTTGAACATACGACAGTCGATGATCATTTCGTGAGCTGCACGTCCGCGTTCTCCAGAGTATAATACCTCGAAACCGTCTTGTAAACGAGCTTTCATGTAGTTTGCATTTAAAATTGCTGTACAAGTAGCTTGTTTTAAACCAGCTGCTCCAAGCATTGAAATGTAACCGTAAGAAATTAAACATACTAAAGCAGATCCGTAAGGAGCGGCAGAAATAGCTGTAATAGCGTTTTGTCCACCTACTTTTACTACTGGGTTTGTAGGTAAAAATTCTACTAAATGTTGAGCTACACAAATTGGTCCAACACCTGGTCCACCACCACCGTGAGGGATAGCGAAGGTTTTGTGTAAGTTAAGGTGACAAACGTCTGCACCAATTGTAGCTGGGTTTGTTAAACCAACTTGTGCGTTCATGTTTGCACCGTCCATATAAACTTGTCCACCGTTTTCGTGGATGATGTTTGTAATTTCGATGATTGAAGACTCGTAAACCCCGTGCGTTGATGGGTAGGTAACCATTATACAAGATAGGTTGTCTTTGTGTAATTCTGCTTTAGCTTTTAAATCTTCTACGTCAATGTTTCCTTCCTCCGTTGTTTTTGTTACTACAACCTTCATTCCTGCCATAGCAGCAGAAGCTGGGTTTGTACCGTGAGCAGAAGCTGGAATTAAGGCAATGTTACGGTGACCTTCTCCACGAGATTCGTGATACGCGCGGATTACCATTAAACCTGCATACTCTCCTTGAGCACCTGAGTTTGGCTGTAAGGTTGTACCTGCAAAACCTGTAATAACATTTAACTGTTGCTCTAATTTATGTAGCATTGTTAAATATCCTTGTGTTTGGTCTGCTGGTGCAAATGGGTGAATGTTGTTCCAGTTTGGATTAGAAAGTGGTAACATCTCTGCCGCTGCGTTTAACTTCATGGTACAAGAACCTAAAGAGATCATAGAGTGGTTTAACGCTAAGTCTTTTCGTTCTAATTTTTTAATGTAACGCATTAATTGCGACTCTGAGTGGTAGGTGTTGAAAGCCTCGTGTTGTAAAAACTTAGAGGTTCTTTCTAACTTAACTGGTACTACCGTTTCTGGATCTAATTCTGTTACTACTGGAGCTGGTTTACCTGCAACTTCAGCAAAAATTGAGATTACTGTATTTACGTCGTCTAGGTTAGAAGCCTCGTTTAACGAAATAGAAACCGTTTCTGCATCTACGTAGTAAAAGTTAACTTGTTTAGCCTCTGCAACTGCTTTTACTTTAGCAGCGTCTGCTTTAACTAATAATGTATCGAAGTAAGCTGTATTAAGTTGTTTGAAACCTAAGTTCATTAACGCTTTGTCGATAGTAACCGCTTTAGCGTGTACTTGGTTAGCAATAAATTTTAACCCTTTAGGTCCGTGATAAACCGCATACATACCTGCCATAACAGCTAATAAAACTTGAGCTGTACAGATGTTAGATGTAGCTTTTTCACGTTTAATGTGTTGCTCACGTGTTTGTAAAGCCATACGTAAGGCACGGTTTCCGTTAGCGTCTTGAGAAACACCAATGATACGACCTGGCATAGAACGTTTGTATTCCTCTTTAGTAGCGAAGTAGCCTGCGTGAGGACCTCCAAATCCTAATGGAATACCAAAACGTTGTGTTGTACCTACAACCACGTCTGCACCCATTTCTCCTGGAGGCGTTAATTTAACTAAAGATAAAATATCAGCTGCAACAGCAACTTTAATATCTTTAGTTTTAGCTGTATTTATAAAGTCAGCGTAATCTGTAACTTGACCGTATTTACCTGGATATTGTAATAATACTGCGAAGAAATCGTCAGTAAATTCAAAAGTTTCGTGGTTTCCGATTACTAATTCCACACCAATAGGAGTAGAGCGAGTTTGTAATACAGATATAGTTTGTGGAAGAACCTCTTCTGAAACGAAGAATTTGTTTGCGTTATTTTTCTTTTGATCGCGTGTACGAACGTCGAATAATAAAGCCATAGCCTCAGCAGCTGCAGTAGACTCATCTAATAAAGATGCGTTTGCAATTTCCATTCCAGTTAATTCGATAACTGTAGTTTGGAAATTTAAAAGAGCCTCTAAACGACCTTGAGCAATCTCTGCTTGGTACGGCGTATAAGCTGTGTACCATCCTGGGTTTTCAAAAATATTACGTTGAATAACTGCAGGAACAACCGCCTCGTGATAACCTAACCCTATAAATGATTTGAAAACTTTATTTTGATTTCCTAATGCTGTGATATGAGCTAAATAGTCATACTCTGACATGGCTGGATCTAATTCTAAATCTTTTTTTAAACGAATGTTATCTGGAAATGTTTCGTATAATAACTGATCCATATCCTTGACACCAACGGTGTTGAACATATGTTGCAAGTCACTTGGACGAGGACCAATGTGTCTTAAAGCAAAAGCATTTGTTTTCATTATATATAAAATAAGTTGTGTATTTGAACAACAAAAATAAATATAAATCCCGTAATTAAATAGTTATTCGGCTAGTAAATTTTTAATTAAAGAAGATTTTTTTTTAATTTAATTAACATTTTAAGAATTCATTATTTTTATAATGGTATATAATTTTTTACTATTTGTATTGTATT
>CAVBJB010000013.1:0-15977 GCA_963595625.1 Lachnospiraceae bacterium
AGATTTATTACTCATGTAGATTTATTAAAAAAAAAGTTTAACTGCTGTAAATCTTGTATTTTGTCCGAAATTAGTATATGGATTTTTTCTTTTACAAATTAAAATGTAGTAAATTGTCATTGTTTTAAAAGTGAATATTTATTGAAATCAGACAGTACATTGGATTTGAGAAAAAATAATTAATTTACTTTTAAATACTTTCAAATAAACATACAAATTTGTAAATTCGCATTTAGCAAAAAAATAAATTCACATTTAATCCTATAGTAAATCATGTCAAAAACAGCAATACTAGAGTTAGATGGCGTAAAACATGAGTTCCCTATTACAGTTGGGACAGAAAATGAAGTTGCCATAAATATTGAGACATTACGTGCAAAAACGGGTGCAATCACTTTAGATCCAGGTTATAAAAATTCAGGTTCATGTCAAAGTGCTATTACATTCTTAGATGGTGAGGAAGGAATCTTACGTTACAGAGGTTATTCTATCGAAGATTTAGCAGAAAAAGCTAACTTTTTAGAAGTTGCTTACTTAATCATTTTTGGAGAATTACCAAAAAAAGCAGAATTAGAAAAATTCGAAAACGATATTCGTAAACATACATTAGTAAACGAAGAAATGAAAAACATCATTGATGGTTTTCCTAAAAATGCTCACCCAATGGGAGTATTATCTTCATTAACTTGTGCTTTAACAGCTTTTAACCCTACAGTGGTTAATGTTGATAACGAAGAGAAAATGTACGAAGCAATTTGTAAAATCATGGGTAAATTCCTTGTAATTGCAACTTGGACTTACAGAAAAGCTAAAGGTTATCCATTAAACTACTATGATAACACAAAACCTTACGTAGATAACTTTTTACGTTTAATGTTTGAATTACCAACTGAGCCTTACACAATTAATACTACAGTTAAAAACGCAATTGATAAATTATTTATCTTACACGCTGATCACGAGCAAAACTGTTCTACATCAACTGTACGTATGGTAGGTTCTTCTCACGCTGGTTTATTTGCTTCAATCTCTGCAGGTGTTTCTGCATTATGGGGACCATTACACGGTGGAGCTAACCAAGCAGTATTAGAAATGTTAGAAGAAATCCAAAAAGATGGAGGAGATGCTGACAAATATTTAGCAAAAGCTAAAGATAAAAACGATCCTTTCCGTTTAATGGGATTCGGACACAGAGTTTACAAAAACTTTGACCCACGTGCTCGTATCATTAAAAAAGCAGCTGACGAAGTATTAGCAGAATTAGGTGTTAACGACCCAATTTTATCTATCGCTAAAGCTTTAGAGGAAAAAGCATTAAAAGATGAGTATTTCGTAGCTCGTAACTTATATCCAAACGTTGACTTCTATTCAGGAATCATTTACCGTGCATTAGGTATTCCAACTGAAATGTTCACAGTAATGTTTGCAATTGGACGTTTACCAGGATGGGTTGCACAATGGAAAGAAATGCGCGTAAACAAAGAACCAATTGGTCGTCCACGTCAAGTTTATGTTGGAGAGCCATTACGTTCTTTCGTAGAAATGGATAAAAGATAATTAATTATCTCTCTATAAATTAGACCTCGATTTTTTAATCGAGGTTTTTTTTTGCACGGATTTGACTAGTTTTAACAAATTGGTATATTTGCTCAACTAATCTAATTAAATTATGTTACAACTACATGTAAAAAACGAAACATCCCGGCTTAGAGCCGTAGTGTTAGGAATTGCAAATAGTAATGGTCCTACACCTACCATTGAGGAAGCTTATGATCCAAAATCTTTAGAGCATATTAAAGCAGGAACTTACCCTGTAGAAAAAGATATGATTAAAGAAATGACAGCTTTTGAAAAGGTGTTGAAAAAATACAATGTTACTGTTTATAGACCCGAATTGATAGAGAATTACAATCAAATTTTTTCTAGAGATATTGGTTTTGTTATTGAAGATACATTTATAAAAGCAAATATTTTACCTGATCGTGAACGTGAGTTAGATGCTATACAATATATTATTGATCAAATAAATCCTTTAAAAGTAGTAAGACCACCTGAAGAGGTACATATAGAAGGGGGGGACGTTATGCTTTGGAACGATCATATTTTTATAGGAACATACAAGGGTAGTGATTATAAAAATTTTATTACCGCTCGAACAAATATGCAGGGAGTAGCTTATATTAAAGAGCTTTTTCCGAATAAAATTGTCAAAGAGTTTGATTTAGTAAAATCTAAAATTGAGCCTAGAGACAATGCATTACATTTGGATTGTTGTTTTCAGCCAGTAGGTTCAAAATACGGGATTATTTATAAATCTGGTTTTAGAGAAGAAGCCGATTACCTGTATTTAGTGAACCTTTTTGGTAAAGAAAACTTATTTCATATAGAACGCGAAGAGATGTATCATATGTATTCTAACGTATTTTCGATAGATGAAAATGTGGTAGTTTCAGAAAAAAAATTTACACGTTTAAACAATTGGTTACGTGCTAGGCATATAATTGTGGAAGAGATTCCGTATGCGGAAATATCTAAACAAGAGGGCTTACTGCGTTGTTCCACTTTACCTTTAATTAGAGACTAATGAGACAAACTACTCAAACCGTATTAATGATACGCCCTGTGGCGTTTAGAATGAACGAGCAAACAGCGGTAAACAACTATTACCAAAAAGTAATGGACGGAATTTTACCAGCCACCGTAAATGCAAAGGCACAATTAGAATTTGATGAGTTTGTAACAAAACTTAAAAATGTAGGTGTTAATGTTATTGTAGTTGAGGACACTTTAGAACCCAACACGCCAGATAGTATTTTCCCGAACAATTGGATTTCCTTCCATCAAACAGGAGATGTTGTTTTATATCCGATGTTTGCTGAAAATAGAAGATTAGAGCGCCGTGAGGATATTTTAGATTTGTTAGAAGAAAAAGGTTTTTATATTGAAAACGTAACAGATTATACCATTGCTGAAGAAGCAGGTATATTTTTAGAAGGTACCGGAAGTTTAGTCCTTGACCGTGAAAACAGTAAAGCGTATTGTGCCTTATCTCCACGTGCAGATGAGGAGTTAATGATTGAGTTTTGTGAAGATTTTGAAATGAATCCGGTTTTATTTGAGGCTTTCCAGACAGTAAACGGTGAACGTAAACCTATATATCATACCAATGTGATGATGTGTATTGCAGAAAAATTTGCGGTTATTTGTGCCGATAGTATCGATGATAAAAAAGAGCGTAAAATGGTAATTGATTGTTTAAAAGCCGATGGTAAAGAGATTATTTATTTAACGGAGGATCAAATCAATCATTTTGCGGGTAATATGTTAGAGGTACGTGGCGCGGATAAAAATTATTTAGTGATGAGTGAAGCTGCACGAAACTCATTAAATAAAGGGCAAGTGAACCAAATTGAAAAGTACGTTGAGATTTTATCTGCTAATTTAGATACAATTGAGGCATGTGGTGGTGGGAGTGCAAGATGTATGCTTGCGGAAGTTTTTTTACCACTTGCTGAAGATTATAACTCTTAAATATTGATTAAGAAAATATAGATTGATATAACAATGAAGAAAGCTTACCAGACTTATAGTTTTGGTAAGCTTTTTTTTTAATTTGCGTTGAATGTGCTTGTTGCGTTAGTGATTGTAGCGGCATCCTTTTAAGTTGTTTTGCAACTTAAAAGATATAGCGTAAAGCACGACGCGCCCCTTAAGGCGCGGAACGCCCAAAAAATAACCCCAAACTACAGATGTACTTTGGGGTTTTGTTTATTTTAAAATGGTAGCTTGCAACATATTGGTTACTCCTACGCTTATGTATTGTATTCCTAAGGCTATTACAATGAAACCCATAATTCTGGAAATGGATACAATTCCTGATGCTCCTAGGATTTTAGATAAGTAATGGGCGCTTCGTAAAATTAAGAATATGATTAAACAAACGGCTAATACGGCTCCAATAACTATGGCTTTGTCGGTATATTCTGGATAATCTTGATAAAAGGCAATTAGTAACGACATAGATCCTGGGCCTGCAAGTAAGGGCATGGCAAGGGGGGTAAGCGCAATGTCGTTTCGGTTTTGTGCGTCATCTGCTACTTTTTTGTTAACTCCTCTGCGCTTAGGAAAGTTTCCGGAAAGTAAGGCATAACCAGAATTTACTATTATAAGTCCTCCAGCAATACGTAAGGCGTCCATACTGATACCGAAGAATTTTAATAAATATTCGCCCACAAAAAATGAAATTATTAGTATTAAAAAGACATTTATTGCGGTCCAAATGGAAATTCTAGAACGTTCGGCTTGCGAGTCTTCTTGCGTAAGACCTACAAATACGGGTATTGCGCCTAGTGGGTTTAAAACCGAAAATACGGCGGCAAATATGTAAATAAATAAATCCATAGTGTAAGGAGTTTATAATGAAAAAAAGTAAATTGCGTTATAGTAAAAAAATTTAAGTTATGAAAACATTAGTGTTAGGTGCATCCACCAATCCAGAAAGGTATTCGTATAAAGCTATAAATAAATTATTAAATAACCAACATGAGGTTGTAGCTATTGGGGCAAAACAGGACCAGTTAGCGGGTGTTGTTATTGAAAAGGAAATGGTAAATTTCCCGGATGTTCATACTGTAACACTATACTTAAATCCTCAAAGACAACGTGATTACTACAACTATATTATAAACTTAAATCCTAAACGTGTAATATTTAATCCAGGGACAGAAAATCCAGAATTTTATAATTTATTAAAAGCTAAAGGTATAGAAGTTGAAGTGGCTTGTACTTTGGTGCTTTTAGCTACTGAACAATATTAGTTTTTTTACTACATATTAGAACCAGTATAAATGTTATAAAACCGTTAAAAATTATGAGTTCGTTATCAAACTTATAGTTCTTAAAAAATAGGCTGCTGTTGGTGCTTACATACCATGTTGCTAAAGGTGCAATGCAGCAAATTACGGGTACTAATTTGTCGATTACGGTTCTGTTTTTTATAAATAATCCAAAGCTATATAATCCCAATAATGGTCCGTAAGTATAAGAAGCTATTTTAAAAATCATGCTCACAACGGATTTATCGTTTAATGAATTAAAAATAATAATGACAATAAACATAGCTATTGAAAAGCTGATGTGAACCCAATGTCTAATTTTTACATTTTTAGGATCGTTGGGTTTTTTGTTCATGTTTAAAAAGTCTACACAAAAGGAAGTAGTAAGTGCAGTTAAAGCCGAATCTGTTGTTGCAAATGTTGCGGCAGTTAATCCTAATAAAAATATAATTGATGGGATTATACTTAAATGGTTAAAAGCAATTTCTGGAAATAGTAAATCCGTACGTGGATCACCAGATACTAAATCTGTTGGAACTCCTATACCGAATTTTTCTGCATATATGTATAATAAGGCTCCCACGCATAAAAAAATAAAGTTTATTACTACGAATATTCCGGTAAACCAAAACATGTTTTTTTGTGCTTCTTTAATGTTTTTACACGATAGGTTTTTTTGCATTAGATCCTGATCTAAGCCAACCATTGCTATGGTTACAAATATTCCGCCTAGAATTTGTTTTACAAAATGATATTTGCTTGTTATAAAATCTTCAAAAAAGAAAACTTTTGAATAGTTTGAATTTTTAATTGTTTCTACCGCTTCTATAACATTTAAATCTAAACTTTGACAAATAAAGTAGATTGTAAACAGAACGGATGAAACTAAAAAGAAAGTTTGTAAAGTATCTGTTACAATAATGGTTTTTAATCCGCCTTTGTACGTATACGCAAATATTAAAGCTAAAGATATTAATACTGTTACTGCAAAGGGGATGTTGTAAAAGTCGAATACGTAACGTTGTAATACTAGTACAACCAAATATAGTCTAAAAGCTGAACCGATGGTACGACTTACAAGAAATATAAATGCAGATGTTTTATAACTATAATACCCTAATTTATTTTCAATATATCCGTAAATAGAGGTTAAATTCATTTTGTAATATAGCGGCAACAATACAGTTGCTACAATTATAAACCCAATGGCATTCCCTAAAATAAACTGAAAATATTTAAACTGTTCTCCGTTAGGAGAACCAACCTCTCCGGGAACAGAAATAAAAGTTACTCCACTAAGTGCAGTACCAATCATTCCAAACGCAATTAAATACCATTTTGCATTTTTATTTGCACTAAAAAAAGCGTCGTTACTTTTATCTTTTTTACTTATTATGTTAGAAATTAAGAGTAATAAACCAAAGTAAACAATTATAATTGTTAGGATTACAGCAGGTGTCATAAAATGTTTTTATTTGTAGCAATGTAATAAAATTAGCCAAATTAAAAGGAGTGGGATATAAATAAGATTCAATTTTATTATAGGTATTGTATTTAGTATCTTTGCAGTATGGAATTTACATCAAAACTTTTAGAAAATGCAGTTGCAGAAATGTCTAGTTTGCCAGGAATTGGGAAACGTACTGCTTTACGTTTAGTTTTACATATTTTAAAACAGCCTCAACAACATACAGAGGCTTTTACTCATGCGTTATTGGATTTAAAAAATAACATACAGCAATGTAGTTCATGCCATAATATATCGGATTCTGAAACTTGTGAAATTTGTAGTAACCCGGGTAGAGATCATGAAACAATTTGTGTTGTCGAAGATATTAGAGATGTTATGGCAATAGAAAATACACGCTCTTATAAAGGAATTTACCATGTATTAGGTGGTAAAATATCTCCGATAGACGGTATAGGCCCTAGCCAATTAAAAATTCCGAGTTTGGTTGAAAAAGTTAAAAGCGGAATTTGTAAAGAATTAATATTTGCTTTAAGCTCTACCATCGAAGGGGATACTACAAATTTTTACATTTACAAACAGATAAAAGACTATAACATAGTAACTTCTACCATTGCTAGAGGTATTGCAATTGGAGATGAATTAGAATATGCGGATGAAGTAACGTTGAGCCGAAGTTTAATGCATAGGATACCATTTGAAAAAACACTGAAAACTATTTAATCTTTAAGAATAAATTAGTAGCTTTAGACTCCAATTTTGGAGTAATTTTAAGACTACACAATTTTGCTAAAACGAATGACTAAAAATATATTTTTATTACTACTTTGCATGATTGCAGGTGTTTTTTCTACCTCTTGTATTACGCAAAAAGATTTGATTTATTTACAAAATAACAATCCTTCAGACTCTTCTTCTGTAGTAGTAAAACCTGTTAATAATGACGTTTATAAACTTCAGGTAAACGATCAAATTAAAATTGATTTTAAATCAGTTAACGATAATAGATTAGTAAAAGAATTTATTGATCAGTTTTCTTCTTCCACATCGCAAAATAATAATAATTTAACTGAAGCTTATTTATATTTTAATACTTATAAAGTTGATCAACACGGGAATGTTCGTATCCCTACACTAGGTGTTTTAAATGTTTTAGGATTTTCTATCGAAGAGGTAAGACAACTTATAGAAGATAAACTTTATAGTGATTATTTTAATAAAGAAACAACAGAAATTTTTGTTAATGTACAACTTTCAGGAATTCGTTATACTATTAATGGGGAAGTTGGTAACACAGGAACAAAAATTATTTATAATGAAAAAGCAACTATATTAGATGCCATTGCCAATTCTGGTGACATAACTTTGGTAGGTAATAGAAAAGAGGTTGTAGTAATGCGTCAATATCCACACGGAACAGAGATTCATACAATAAATTTATTAGATGTAAATGCTATGAATTCTCCCTACTATGTATTAAAACCTAATGATTACATTTATGTAAAACCGTTAAAACAGAAAACACTAGGTTTTGGAACAAATACCTTACAAACCGTTACAACAGCCGTATCAGCCTTAAGTTTAATAATAACTACTTATTTATTAGTTAAAAATCTATAAACACATGTTAGATCCAAAAGATTTTAACTTTTTTGAAAATCAAGCTTCTTTTGACTTTAAAGGATTGTTCTTAAAAATCCTAAGTTATTGGAAGTGGTTTATCGTTTGCCTTATCATAACGTTTACAATAGCATATCAAGTAAATATACGTAAGGAAAAAATCTATGCTTTAGAATCTTCAATTGTTGTTAAAGATGAAAATAATTCGTTTTTTACAACAACAACCAGCTTAGTATTTAACTGGGGAGGTGTTTCTGATAAAGTTCAAACGGTAATGACAACTTTAAAATCTAGATCTCACAATGAATCTGTAGTTGATAAATTATCTTTTTATATAGACTATTTAGAGCAAGGGAAATACAATATGGTTGACGCATATGGTAAGGTTCCTTTTGTTGTTGATATAGATAAAAATTACCCACAATTAGCAAATGAATTAATAAGTATAAAATTTATTTCATCACAAAAATATACGCTTACCGTAGATTTTAAAAATACTCCAGTCCAAGGTTTTATTTACAACGAAGATAAGACAGAAGATATTAATGTGTCTATTGGATCATATTCAAAAGAATTTCAAATTGATGAATGGGTTAAACTTCCATTTATAAAGTTCAATTTAAAACTAAAACCTAATGCTAATAATTATATAGGTTCTGAGTATTTTATTCGTTTTAACAATTTTAATAGTGTAGTAAATAATTATCGATCATTAAATGTAAACCCAGATTTAAAAGCAGCATCTGTAATCAACTTAGGTTTGCAAGGTACAAGCAAAGCACGCATTGTTGATTATTTAAATACTACAATCACAGTTTTACAACAAAAACAATTAAATCAAAAAAATCAATTTGCTCGTAATACGATTAGTTTTATTGACAGTACATTATTTGCTATGGAGGGCAGATTAAAAAATTCTGAAGATGAAATTAATAATTTTAGAGCAACTAAGGATGTCATTAATTTAAATGATGGGGGTTTAAATATTACCAACAAACTAACTTCTTTTGACACTGAACGTGACCAAGTACAACGCAAATTGGCATATTATAATACGCTTAAAAATTATTTAGAAAAAAATAATGATTTTTCTAAGTTACCTGCTCCAACCGTAGCAGGTATAGACGATCCAAATATTATCAATAATGTTTCACAATTAATCGGATTATCCAAAGAGCGTGCAG
Organism: Lachnospiraceae bacterium; assembly: GCA_963595625.1. Taxonomy (GTDB): domain Bacteria; phylum Bacteroidota; class Bacteroidia; order Flavobacteriales; family Flavobacteriaceae; genus Flavobacterium. Next base: position 9,108 of record CAVBJB010000013.1, read on the forward strand.
AAATTGCATATTCTTTAAAAAACCTTAAAATGTACGAGCGTTTTGATAATGAAATGGAATCCATAAAAAGTGTATTGCTTGTAAACATAGAATCTGCTAAAAAGTCAATTCAATATGATTTACAATTAATCAATCAAAAAATTGCTCAAGCAGAAAGTAAAGTAAAGGCTTTACCAGAAGATCAACAAGAACTGCTTAAAATCACACGTAAATATGATTTGGATAGAAACATATACGATACATTTTTACAAAAAAGAGCAGAAGCGAACATTGTAAAAGCATCTAATGTTTCTGATATTCAATTTATTGATTCTGCTAAAGATATTGGGTCAGGTTTAGTAGGACCAAAAACTAGTGTAAACTATGTAATTGCATTAATCTTAGGTTTACTGATACCTTTTGTTATTGCTTTTATAAAAGTATTGATGGACAATACGGTTACAAATATTGAAGATTTAAAACGTTTAACAAAAGTTCCTATCATTGGAGTTGTTGGAGTAAAAAATACAGATTCTAATTTATCTGTTTTTGAAAAACCTAAATCACCGTTGGCGGAGTCTTTTAGATCCATTCGCTCATCACTTCAATTTATGTATGCGCGTAAAGGTGGTGATGGAGCAAAAGTTTTAATGCTTACTTCTTCTGTTTCTGGAGAAGGTAAAACATTTTGTTCAATAAACCTTGCAACTGTATTTGCTTTAAGTGGCAAGAAAACAGTTATTGTAGGGTTAGACCTTCGTAAGCCTAAAATCTTTGGAGATTTTAATTTAAAAAATAATAATGGAGTTGTAAACTATTTAATAGGTCAAAAAACATCGGAAGAAATTACCGAGAGTTCGCCAATTGAAAATTTAGATATTATTATTTCTGGTCCAATACCACCAAACCCATCTGAACTTATTTTAAGTGAAAAAATGGGTGAATTGATTCAAGATTTAAAGCATAAATACGATTATATTATTTTAGATACCCCACCTATCGGATTAGTAGCCGATGCATTAGAGCTTGTTAAATACTCTGATGCAGTAATTTATGTAACACGCCAAGGGTATACTAAAAAGAATATGTTAGCCATCATTAATGAAAAAGTAAAACGTAGTGAAATGGAAAATGTATCTATTTTACTTAACGGTTTCGACAACCGAAACAGTTACGGTTACGGTTACGGATATGGTTACGGATATGGTTATGGATACGGCTATGGTGATTATGGAAACGGGTATCTTGAAAATGATGTAAAGCCAACCCTACTATCAAAAATCAAAAACAAATTTAAATTTTAAGTTTTGGCACAAACAATTCTTATAACAGGTGGTGCCGGTTTTATAGGTACTAATCTCACAGAATATTTTTTAAACGAAGGATATAAAGTTATTTGTTTAGATAATTTTTCTACTGGATTTAAAGAAAATATACAAGAGTTTTTATCGAACCCTAATTATGAATTAATAGAGGGGGATATAAGAAATTATGATACATGTTTAGCGGCAACATTAAAAGCTGATTTTGTTTTACATCAAGCAGCTTTAGGTTCAGTTCCAAGATCAATAAATGATCCAATAACAACTAATGAGGTTAATGTAGGTGGCTTTGTTAACATGATAACCGCTGCTAAAAATGCAAATTGCAAACGTTTTGTTTATGCTGCAAGTTCTTCAACTTATGGAGATTCTACATCATTACCAAAAGTAGAAGATATTATTGGCAAACCTCTATCTCCCTATGCTGTTACAAAATATGTAAATGAACTATATGCAGATGTTTTTTCTAAAACATATGGTTTAGAATGTATAGGTTTACGCTATTTCAATGTCTTTGGTCGCAGGCAAAACCCAAACGGTGCTTATGCAGCTGTTATTCCAAAATTTGTTCAGCAGCTTAAAAATTATGAAAGTCCAATTATTAATGGCGACGGTAATTTTTCAAGAGACTTTACATATATAGATAATGTAATTCAAATGAATCATTTAGCTATAACTACCCAAAACCCAGAAGCTGTAAATACAGTTTACAATACAGCCTATGGTGAGCGTACAACACTAAATGAACTAATAAAATATTTAAAAGAATATTTAAGTGCTTTTGATTCTAAAATTGCAGAAGTTAAAGTAATACACGGGCCTAATCGTCAAGGTGATATTCCACACTCTTTAGCAAATATTGAGAAAGCAAAACAATTATTAAAATATAATCCAAAATTTACGATGCAACAAGGTTTAAAAGAAGCTGTTGCATGGTATTGGCAAAATTTAAATTAAATGATTAAAAATATTTGTTGTATTGGTGCTGGTTACGTAGGGGGACCTACGATGGCTGTGATTGCAAAAAATTGTCCTGATATTAACGTTACAGTTGTTGATTTAAATCAGCAACGCATAAATGCATGGAACGATCAAGACTTAAATAACTTACCAGTATATGAACCAGGTTTAGATGTTATAGTAGCTGAAGCAAGAGGTAGAAACCTATTTTTTTCGACAGATGTAGATACAGCTATAGACCAAGCAGATATGATTTTTATTTCTGTAAACACACCTACTAAGACTTATGGTATTGGTAAGGGTATGGCTGCTGATTTAAAATATATTGAATTATGTGCTCGTCAAATAGCACGTGTGTCTAAAACCGATAAAATTATTGTTGAAAAATCAACACTTCCGGTTCGTACAGCTTCGGCTATTCGTGATATCTTAGATAATACAGGAAATGGAGTTAAATTCCAAATCCTTTCAAATCCTGAATTTTTAGCTGAAGGAACAGCTGTAACGGATCTATTAAATCCAGATCGAGTTTTAATAGGTGGTAATTATGAAACTATTGAAGGACAAAAAGCAATAGATACCCTTGTTAATGTTTATGCAAATTGGGTTCCTAAGGAGCGTATTCTTACTACAAATGTTTGGTCTTCTGAGCTGTCTAAATTAACTGCTAATGCATTTTTAGCACAACGCGTGTCTTCTATTAACGCTATGTCTGAAATTTGTGAGAAGACTGAAGCTGATGTGGATGAGGTAGCAAAAGCAATTGGAATGGATTCTAGAATTGGTCCTAAATTCCTGAAAGCATCTATAGGTTTTGGAGGATCTTGTTTCCAAAAGGATATCTTAAATTTAGTGTACATTGCGCGTTCGTACGGATTACAAGAAGTAGCAGATTATTGGGAACAAGTTATTGTAATGAACGATCATCAAAAGCGTCGCTTTGCTAATAACATTATTAGAACTTTATATAATACCGTTTCAGGTAAAAAAATTGCCTTTCTAGGTTGGGCATTCAAAAAAGATACTAACGATACGAGAGAGTCGGCAGCAATATACGTTGCAGATTATCTATTAAACGAGCATGCTAACGTAGCCGTTTATGACCCTAAAGTATCTCAACAACAAATTCTTTCAGACTTGAATTATTTAAATTCAAGAACTGAAGAGGATAATGCTACCCTTACACAGGTCAATACGTGTCCTTATGAAAATTGTAAAGACGCTCATGCTATTGCTGTTTTAACAGAGTGGGATGAATTTAAAACATACGATTGGCAAAAAATTTACGATAACATGTTAAAACCCGCATTTGTTTTTGACGGACGTAATATTTTAGATGAAAAAGAATTAACAAAGATTGGTTTTAAATACCAAGCTATTGGAAAATAACGAACATGAAAACAAAAATTGCTGTTATAGGTTTAGGATATGTTGGCTTACCTTTAGCAAGATTATTTGCTACTAAATATGCAGTTGTTGGTTTTGACATTAATCAACAAAGAATAACAGAATTAAACCAAGGAAATGATTTAACATTAGAGGTTTCTGATAAAGATTTAAAAGCTGTTTTAAAAGCTGAAAATTCAGACGCTATCGGTTTATATAATTCTAATAATTTAGAAGATATAAAAGATTGTAATTTCTATATAGTTACAGTTCCTACACCAGTAGACAAACACAATCGTCCCGATTTAACGCCTTTATATAAATCGAGTGAAACGGTAGGAAAAGTTATTTCTAAAGGAGATATCGTAATTTACGAATCTACTGTATACCCTGGGGTAACGGAGGATGAGTGTATTCCAGTAGTTGAAAAAGTTTCCGGTTTAAAGTTTAACCAAGATTTTTTTGCTGGATATTCACCAGAACGTATTAATCCGGGAGATAAAGAACATACAGTAGAGAAAATCCTTAAAGTTACCTCTGGATCAACTCCAGAAATAGGTAAAATTGTAGATGATTTATATAATTCGGTAATTACTGCAGGTACGCATCTAGCCCCTACAATAAAAGTTGCTGAGGCTGCAAAAGTGATAGAAAACTCACAACGTGATATCAATATTGCATTTGTTAACGAGCTTTCAAAAATATTTAATTTACTAGAGATAGACACGCACGCCGTTTTAAAAGCTGCAGGTACCAAATGGAATTTCTTACCTTTTAAACCAGGTTTAGTTGGAGGACATTGTATTGGTGTAGATCCTTATTATTTAGCCCAAAAAGCTCAAGAAAAGGGATACCACCCAGAAATTATTTTAGCAGGTCGTCGCTTAAATGATTCTATGGGAGAATATGTGGCCTCTCAAGTAGTAAAAGCCATGATTAAAAAAGGTATCAATATCAATACATCAGAAGTATTAATGCTAGGGGTAACATTTAAAGAAAATTGCCCAGATGTTAGAAATACCAAAATTGTTGATGTTGTAGCAGCCTTACAAGACTACGGTATAAAGGTTACAGTTTATGACCCTTGGGCTAAACCAGAAGAAGTAGCCCATGAGTATAACTTAATTTCTACTCAGACATTACCGGCTAACAATTATGATGCTGTAGTGCTTGGGGTAGCCCATAAAGAATTTAAAGAGTTAGATTTAAGTTCTTTACAAAAACAAAAAAGTGTATTATATGACGTTAAAGGAATTTTACCATTAGATCTTATTGATGGTAGACTTTAACACTAATTTAAAGTATATTTGTAATGCTTATCAGCCTCAATACTGATAAGCATTTTTTTATTATGCAATCCAACAAATCTTCTGTAGTTAACGGTCTATTTTGGGCCTTTTTAGATCAATTCAGTTCTAAAGGCATCAGTATAATTGTATCTATAATTTTAGCAAGAATCTTATCTCCAAATGATTTTGGAATGATGGGTTTAATTTATTTTTTTACTGCTATCGCTCAGGAATTAGTTGATAGCGGTTTGTCTGCATCTTTAATTAGAGACAAGCAAGCCGGAAAAAAAGACTTTAGTACGATTTTTATCACTAATGTAGCTGTGTCTTTAGTAATTTATGCTATTGTATTTTTAATAGCTCCTTTTTTTGCCTTGTATTATGCCATACCAGATTTAGAATTAATTCTTAAAGTATATGGTTTAATATTTGTAATTAATGCATTCTCAAACGTACAGTTAACCTTATTAAATAAAGAACTTCAATTTAAAAAAGCTTTACTTTTAAATTTGCCGGGAATTGTGATAGGATCAGTTGTGGCGATAATTCTTGCTTATAAAGATTTTGGTGTATGGAGTATTGTCTATATGCAATTGGCTACACAAGTAATAACTACCTTAATGCTATGGATTAATAATAAAAATATAGGGCTTTATTTCTCTCTGCAAATTTTTAATAAGCATTTTAATTTTGGTTTTAAAATTATGCTTTCCAGTATTGTAAATGCTGCATTTAGGAACGTTTCTAACATAGTAATTGGTAAAAGTTACAGTGTAACGGATTTAGGTTATTTTGAAAGGTCAAGAACCTTAAGTATGTATCCTAGTTACGTTTTTGTGGGTGTATTATCTAAAGTATTTTATCCCGTGTTTAGTAAAATAGACAATGAGCAAGAGCTACAACAGGGGTATAAAAAAGTTTTAAATGTATCATTCTACATTACTTTTTCTTCATTGTTATTAATAGCTGCAATCGCTTACCCATTAATTGGTCTAGTATTAGGATTTAAATGGATATTTGCTGTACCTTATTTTCAACTTTTATGTTTAAGAGCAGCCATTCATCCACTACAAGTTTTTAATCTAAATATTCTTAAAGTAAAAGGGTTATCTAATCAGCTTTTTAAATTAGAATTAGTTAACAGACTTATTGGTCTTATTGCTTTGCTAATAGGTATTTATTTTGAATTATATATTTTAGTAATTTTGCTTACACTAACTGATTTTATTGCCTATTTTATCAATACATTTTATACTCAAAAACACCATAAATACTTACTAAAACAGCAACTTTTAGACTTTTTGCCAACGGTTTTAATTACAAGTACAAGTGTTGTGATGTGTTGTATTTATCAGTTTTATACTGACCAAAAGGTTACCTGGTTTACTTTAATTATACAAACTTTTATATTCATAACTTCCTTTATATTTTTATCTATTTTAACCAAAAATAAAAACGCTACGTATATTAGCGCCCTTTTATTTTCAAAACTTAAATCAAGGTAATGATTCGCGTTCTACATATTTTACAAGACATTAATTCAGGAGGTGTTGAGCGTCGTCGACTTTCAATTGCAAAAAAATTAAATTCAGAAGAGTTTGAACTTAAAATTGTATGTATAAAAGCCCTTAATAATATTCCTGACGAAATTAGAAGCTATGGGGTTGAGGTAATTCCCTTAGAAACTTTTGGTGGTTTATTCGATTGGAAAACCCATAAAAAAGTTCAAAAAATAATTGATGATTTTAAACCTCATATAATTCACGGTGCCGTGTTTGAAGGGGTAACCTTAGCTGCAATTAACGGTTTTATTAAACGTGTTCCTAATATAGTTATAGAAGAAACATCCGACCCAGTTAATAGATCATGGAGAGGGAATTTGTTAATGAAGATGTTTGCTTCACTTGCTCATTACAGTATTGGAGTATCTCATA